>JBGUVV010000105.1:0-7799 GCA_045220525.1 Kiritimatiellia bacterium | reverse complement strand
AAGGCATTGCGGAACACATCCGGCTGGACTTCGTGTTCTGCGGAATACATAAGGAGCGACGAAATCAGCATAAGGATGCAGACAAAGAACATTGAGCCGAGGAGTTCCCGCCTCTTCAAGACAATCACTTCGCTTAGCGATTTCATCGCATCGAAATACCTGTTCAGTTTAAATATCCGTAGGAGACGCACAAGTCGCAATGCCCGCAAACCGAGCATTGTACCAGGAAAGAACATCGGCAACCAAAATGGCAGAATCGCGACAAGGTCGACAATTGCCATCGGCGAAAACACATATTTGATCACGGCCCTGAACTTTCCAGATTTCGGGAATAGAAAATCGGCGGTCAAAATTCGCAGGACATATTCAATGGTGAACACGACCGATGCAATTCCTTCTGCAAACGAAAGGACTTCAAGACTCCGTCGCGGCAAATTGAAGGTTGAGGCAAATACAATGACGACGCTCGCCATTATGAGTGCCGTTATCAGCCAATCGAAGAGACGGCTTAACATAGAATGTCCGTCGTCTGGCTGCACGATTTCGTAAATTCGTCTGCGAACATCCATTTCATTCACCTCCTACGCCTTTACTATTGACGCTATCAGTTCATTCGCCCACTTCACGGCTTCATCGCAAGTCGGAAGGACGTCAAGGCTTCCCTTTTGGGCATTATAGAGGTCATCCCAAGTCAAACCCTTTGTTATCACAGGTGGCCACGGCTGGCATTTCCTGTATTTGAACAACCTTTCGCAGATTTGCCTGACCTCTGTAAGATCAACCGAGTCCTTACCCATTATGAGTTGGATGTCTATCAAATCTCGCGCCCTGTCGCTCCCCGCCGAAGAAACCCCATGCAGTTTCTGCGCGATTTGGGAAGTAAGCGGCATGAGGGGAACCGGCCTCGGTGCTGGGAATCCAAGCGCCGTGAATAGTTCCACAATGTCGGGAGCGACAGGCAGCACTTCAGGAGTTTCTGCCAAACCAACTTCATTCGTGCCAACCTCAAGCAATACGGTACACCACGAACGACCGAGATACGTCAGTTTGACGTCAAATGGCTGCATAACGTACTCTTGCGGGATCCCCTTGGGCTTTGCTGGCTCTCTCCTTACAAGATCGCCGGAAAATCCATTCCATCCATTGGCGAGGGCTTCCCGCAGCCCTTCAATGAACGCATCAAGTTCTCCGCGCCTGGCCACGTCGCAGTCTATGGTGTAGCGAGACGAACCCCTCCCGTAGCGGAGGCGAAGCGATGTTCCACCCTTGATAACAACATCTGGAAGCATCTGCCCGACAATGGTGTTAGCCATAGCCATTCGCACTTGTACGAGATTCGCCCCCGCCCCGTACAGACGTTGAAGCGCCATGTCGAGGTTGCGTCTGCTGTTTGGGACTTTCCGCTGCTTTTCAGATTTCATGTTCGATTCGCTTTCGTTCCTTTTCGTCAATCTTGCCGATCCTGAAAGCTTCCTTGCAGGCGGCATGGAGCCTCTCTGAGGGCATGGTGGTTTTCGCGCAGACTATCGCGTCCTGAATTCGCTGAGAGGGAATGCCCTCTATGGCAATGGGCTGATATTCAGGCCTCGACTTGACGACCTTTATCCCGCATCCAAGATTCCTGCGAACTCTGTTTGCTGTCGCTACGTAAATCCGGTCCGGATCAGTCGGCGCAAGTCCGAGCATCGCTATTACCGATTCGCCATACAGATACGAACCATCGCCGACAAGCGCAACGGCCTGCGCGTATGGATCTTTCTCACCCGGAGCGTACTGGACAAGCTGGTATACTCCTTGCCCAATCCTCGTCAACCGGCCCCTGTACGCCAGATCGACGAGGGCACCAGGCTCGATGCCCATCTTCCGAGCCATTGAAGTCGTCACCAAGCCGTAGTTCTCGATGGCCTCCTCAAACAATCTATTGTAAGTCGTCACGGCAATAGTATAGCAAAAACGCGGCAGTTTTGGCAAATACAGCTTTGACATTTTGTCATTTTGATACCAGGAGTGCCATCAAATTGACAATGGGTCGTACGACTGGAGGTAAGGCCAGTAGTCTGCGGTCGTGTTGCCGTGTATGTGTCCGTGCAGCATGTACGCCCTCATGCAGTGGTTGAACGTCATCATCGGATAATGGCATAGCGTAATCGTATGTTCGCCGTCGGTCGTTTCGAGCATTGCGTGAACGCTCTCGAAGTAGCGAGAGAGTTCAACCTTGCCAGTCCAGGACGAGTCATGGTTGCCCAAGATGAGCGTCTTGCACCCCTTGAGACGCCGAAGCGTACTTTCAGGGTCTCGCGCCCTGAAGAACAAGTCTCCGAGGATGAACCCCCTGTCGGAATCCTTAACCTTCGCATTCCACTTGGCCAGCATTACCTCATCCATCTCTTCAAGGGTATGCCTTGACCTTGGGTTTTTGGGGAGAGACCCCGCAGTCGCTTCATTTTTCGCAGGAAATTCCGCGTTTTATGCTAGTTATCGCGTTTAGAGTTGGATACGCGACCTCGCCTCGGCGAGGGAGATTCCGCGGGCGAGAGCAAATGCGGCGAGATCATCGTGCTCGACCTTTGAGCGCTCATCTCCCGGCGCGGCGACTGTCTTGCGCCGTACGGTAATGCCGCCATCGAGTGGAAGCGCCTCTTCGCGCCTTTCGAGAACCCGGCGCGAGCAGACGCGCTCACGGAGGCCTATCGTCGTCGTATGCCTGAAAATCGCATCTGCAACCGCGTCACGCTTCGAAAGCGCAGAGAGGACGACGAGAACCGTCCCAGGACGTCCCTTCTTCATCATGGCCGGCACCATCGCGACATCGAGCGCACCAGCCTCGAAAATGCGGTTACACGCAAACGACATGTCTTCACCTGTCATGTCGTCGATGTTGCACACGAACTCCACGACTTCGTCCGCGCGGCAGCCATCAGCCTCGCCAAGAAAGCAACGAAGGATGTTTGCCCTGCCCTCCATGTCGCGAGACCCCGCGCCGTGGCCAACAGACGAAATGCGCATCTCGGGCATCGCGCCGAATCGGCTCGCAAAGCGCTTTATGAGAGCGGCGCCGGTCGGAGTGGTAAGCTCGCATGCGGCCGAGGCGTCGGCAAACGCCGGAATACCCTCAACGAGGAAGGCCGTGGCCGGAGCCGGAACGGAGAGTACTCCATGCGCGCACTTCACCGTTCCTCCGCCGAGGTTCAGCGGCGAGGAGACGACCTCGCAGGGCGAAAGGCGGTTCATGAGCCAGCAGACAGCGCAGATGTCGGCAACGGCGTCCATCGCGCCAAGCTCGTGGAAATGTATCTCGTCAACGGTGCAGGCGTGCGCCCTGCCCTCCGCCGCCGCAATCATGCGATATACTTCCGAGACATCCTCCTTGACCCGCTCCGGCAGCCCGACGGAGCCGACAATGCCAAGGATGTCCGCAAGGCTTCTGTGCTCGTGGTGGCCGTGATGGTGGTGGGCGTGGTGGTGATGGTGTCCGTGCCCTTCGACCTCGCCATTTACGGAAACGACAACCCTAAGCGCGGCAATGCCGCATCGCGCAGTCCTCTCAAGCGAATAGACTACGCCCGGAATCCGAAGCGCATTTAGCTCCGCAACGGCGGCGTCTGGGTCCTTTTCCAAACCAAGGAGCGCCGCCGAGAGCATGTCTCCGGCGACGCCCATCGAGCAGTCGAAATAAAGAGTCTTCACAGGCGGTTTTTCCCCATGTGGTTTATGCGGTGGGCGAGAAAGCCCGCGCCAAAGCCGTTGTCGATGTTCACGACCGAGACGCCTGCCGCGCACGAGTTGAGCATCGAAAGGAGCGCTGCGACTCCGCCGAAGGAAGCCCCGTAGCCGACGCTCGTCGGGACGGCGATCACAGGACACGAGACAAGCCCGCCGACAACGCTCGCAAGCGCACCCTCCATTCCGGCGATAGCCACAACAACGCTCGCCGAGGAAAGAGTATCCGCGCACGAAAGTAGCCTGTGGAGACCCGCGACGCCGACGTCGTAGAGCCTTTCAACCGAGTTTCCAAGCGTCTCTGCGGTAAGTGCGCACTCTTCAGCGACCGGGATGTCGCTCGTGCCTGCGGCCGCTACCGCGACTACGCCAAGGCCGTCGGGCGCACGCGGAGCGCCAAGCCGCCCGAACCTGGCGGAAGAAAAATAGGCGAACTCGTCGCCAAACGTCTCCGAGAGGGACGAGGCCTTCTCCTCGGATATGCG
This sequence comes from Kiritimatiellia bacterium, assembly GCA_045220525.1. Taxonomy (GTDB): domain Bacteria; phylum Verrucomicrobiota; class Kiritimatiellia; order RFP12; family UBA1067; genus UBA1067. Next base: position 3,594 of record JBGUVV010000105.1, on the reverse strand, counting down.
CGTCACCATGGCCGGAGTCTGGCCGCGGGAACGGAGAGTGGAGAGAATCGCCTGAATCTGCGAGGCGCTTTTCCCCTCGCCGTAGACGACCTCCGCCACCCCCTGCCTGCGCATCCGGGAGACGTCAACGCGCGCGAACCCGAGATCCTCCATGCGCAGTGCCTATGCCTTCGCGGCGCGAAGGCGGTCGCAGACTGAAAGCGCCCCGAAGACGAGGAAGCCGGCCGCAAGCACGATTACCCCGAGCAAGGCGTCCTTTGCGCTCAAGTCGAAAAGCGGATCGCCCTCAAGCATCCCCGCCACGCAATCGACACTCCACATCAACGCCGCTCCCCAGAACATAAGCATCGTGGTGAAGACAGCAGGGCTGCGGCGGCCACGACCTGCAAGCGCAAAATGGGCGACGGTGAACGCAACCGCCGCGCAGATGGTCATAAGTTCGCACATATGGCTACGCCTCCTTCACTGCGGCGCGGGAAACGGACGCACGCCCAAAGAGAATGGACGCAACGACCATACCAACCCAGACGACGCCGATGAGGACGGTCATCGCGACGCCGCGCGTGGCCATCTCGTGAAGCATTTCGGAAGTCTCGCCATTCGCAACCGCCGTGAGGAACGGAGGCGTGAACGTGATCTCGCCGTGGTAGATGTGCTCGATCGCAAGCAGGAAGCTGCCGCCGAACATCATTTTTCCGAGCCAGCCGAGCTTCGCAACAAACGGATTCGCCCCGGTTGACTCCGGAAGCGCGGCCTTCGCCGCCTGGGTGTCTACAGCAGTCGCAAGTGGAACAGTAAAGCAAGCCATGTGTAAACGCTCCTATTTTGCCTTTTAGATTATGGAAAGAATACCAAATTACGCGCGGCAATGTCAACCGCGTTCAGCCATGTGATAGTAGAGGCGCTGTATCTCAAGAGGCAACAGCGACCCGTCCGACGGGAACACTGCAAACTCGCCCTCAAGGTTTTCCGCGAGTGACTTCTCGCAGCACGTGAAGCGCAGCGGAAGCCCCATGATGCGGGCGACCTCCTCCGCGAAGCGCAAAGAGCCCGCGACGTCCGCGGCAACGGTCTCCTGTCCGAGATTCGTGTTGTTGACTATGCCAGTGAACGGGATTCCCCCTGCCGACTCTATCTCGCGCAGAACCTCCACTGCGTCTTCCGGCGTCCGCGTCAGAGGCCGCGCGGCGTTCACGACTCCAAGCATCTCGTAGTCGCCGCCCGAGACTATGTCGCCCCTGTATCTTCCGAGCGCAAGGGCGCCGCGGTCGTCGCCTCCGATGTCCATTACCACGTATCCGACGTCTCCCGCAAGGGCGTAGAGCTCCTTCGGGAGCGCAGGGAAGTCAACGTTGGAGTTCGCGTATTCCGAGACGACAAGCCCAATGCCCTCGGCGGCAAGTTCCGCCGCGGAGTCCTTAGTGCGGAAATACGGGTTTACGATGTCAAGGTCGGCAACCGTCACGTCCGGCGGCATTCCGCCGCCGGACGCGCTGCGTCTTATCCAACGCGCATAGTTTATCGCGATGTTCGTCTTCCCGCTGCCGTAGTGGCCGGCGAAGAGCGTTATACGCGCAGGCAATCCGCGATTTTCCATCGTCAGAGTAGATTGCGCTGGATTTTGCCGGAGATCGTCTTCGGGAGCTCGCTCTTGAAGACGACTATGCGCGGATACTTGTAAGGGGCGGTGTGCTCCTTCACGTAGCGCTGCACTTCCTCCTTGAGCGTGTCGGTGCCCTGGACGCCCTTCACAAGCACGATGGAAGCCTTCACGACCTGGCCCCTTATCGGGTCTGGCGCCGCGGAAACGCCGCACTCGAGGACGTAGGGAAGCTCCATTATGACGTTCTCGATCTCGGCCGGGCCTATGCGGTAGCCGGAGCTCTTGATGACGTCGTCGGCGCGGCCAACGTAGTGGTAGTAGCCGTTCTCGTCCTTCCATGCGAGGTCGCCCGTGTGGTAGAAGCCGCCGCGCCACACCTCGTCGGTCTTCTCCACGTCCTTGTAGTAGCCGAGGAATATCCCTGGGTGCGGGTTAGCGCGGTCGGTGCGTATGACGATCTCGCCGTTGTCGCCGGGCGCGACAGTGTTGCCGTCCGCATCGACGAGGTCGACTCCGTAGTCGGGGACGGGCTTGCCCATGGAGCCTGGCTCAAGCTCGTCGCCAAGGAGGTTCGCAAGCGAAAGAGTCGTCTCCGTCTGGCCGAAGCCCTCGGCGATCTGCAGGCCAGTCGCGCGTTCGAACTGAGTCCAGACCTCCGGGTTAAGCGCCTCTCCTGCCGTCGTCGCGTGGCGGACGGAAGTGAAGTCGTACTTGGAGATGTCCTCCTTTATGAGCATCCTGTAGATCGTCGGCGGAGCGCAGAACGTCGTGATGCCGTATTTCTCGAACATCGGCAGCACCTTCTCTGCGTCGAAGCGCTCGAAGTCGTAGGTGAAGACCGCGCCTTCGCAGAGCCACTGCCCGTAGAACTTGCCCCAGAGCGCCTTGCCCCAGCCCGTCTCGGAGATGGTGAAGTGAAGCCCGTCGCGCTCTACGAGATGCCAGTACTTCGCCGTCACGAAGTGGCCGAGCGCATACTTGCAGCTGTGGAGCGCCATCTTGGGATAGCCGGTCGTCCCGCTCGTGAAGAACATGAGCATCGGATCGTTCCCGCGCGGCGAATCAGCAGTGCGCTCGAAGACGTCGGAGAACGCGGGGACCTCGGCGTTGTAGTCGTGCCAGCCCTCGCGCTTTTCATAGACGAGCACCTTTACGAGCTTCGCGCCGATCTCCTTCTCGGCCGAGTCGGCCTCGATGGAGACGTCGCCGTCGCCCGTGCAGAATATCGCCTTTACGTCGCCCGCCTTGAAGCGGTAGGTGAGGTCGTGCGACTTGAGCTGGCTCGTCGCGGGAATCGCTATCGCGCCGAGCTTGTGGCAGGCGAGCATCGTGGGCCAGAACTGGAAGTGTCGCTTCAATATGAGCATCACCTTGTCGCCCTTGCCGATCCCGAGCGAGACCATGTAGTTGGCGACGCGGTTCGACTGCTCCATCATGTCCTTGAACGTGAAGCGCCTCTCGCGCATGTGCGCCGAGACGTGGAGCATCGCGAGCTTGTTCGGGTCTTTCTTCGCGATCTCGTCGACTATGTCGAAGGCGAAGTTGAAGTCGTTGTCGTTCTCGTAGGAGATGTGGACGAGCTTCCCGTCGCCGTCTTCCTCGCATTTCACGAACTTCTCGGCGAGGAGCGGCTCGTTCGGCTTGCGGCGGCGCATGCGGACCATCGGAAGCGACTGCTCGGCGGTGTCGCCCGCCATGACCATCGCTATGAAGGTGCACTTCTCGCCGCCTACCGCTATCATGCCGTGGGGGGTCGAGGACTTATAGAAGATGGAGTCGCCCGGCCCAAGTGTCTCCTCGTGGTCGCCTACCTTGACGCGCATCGAGCCGGAGACGACGTAGTCGAACTCCTGGCCGTCGTGGGTCGTCGTGTGGATGGGCATCTTCTGCTGGCGTTCGTCATATTCGTACGTGACGAAGTAGGGAGTCGCAAGGCGGCCCTTGAACATCGCAGCCATGTTGCGGATGAGGATGCCCTGCTCGTTGACGGT
>JBGUVV010000104.1:0-2036 GCA_045220525.1 Kiritimatiellia bacterium | reverse complement strand
GCTTGTCGACATGGTGGCGGACGAGAAGACGGTCGCCGTCCAGTGGGAATGCTCCGGCACGTTCAGCGGCGAAGCGCCGTTCGCAGGTCTTCAGGCGAACGGACGCCGCTTCTGGACCACGGTCATGAACTTCTACTCGTTCGACGCCGACGGCAAGATATACAAGGACGTCGCTGCGGTTGGCATCGCGGGCATCCTGCAAGGCATTGGTGCGCTTCCATGAAAGCCATACTATGTGCTTTTCTGGCGGCGGCTTTCTTCGCGGACGCGCAAGGCGTGGTGGACGTGCATAGCCACATCCTGCCAAACGCATACGTAAAGAATCTTGCTTCGCATGAGGCAGTTATGCATGAAGGCTTTCCCTTGCCGAAATGGAGTGCAGAGGCGCAACTGAAGTGGATGGACGAGGCGGGCATTGAGACGTCCGTTTTGACGCTTGCCGCGCCGCATCCGATCTTCGGCGACAGGGCGGAGAACGCCGTGCAGGTGCGCAAGCTGAACGAGGCGGCAACCAGGCTCAAGACAGAGCATCCTGGGCGCTTCCTTTTCTGCGCCGCGCTTCCTCTTCCGGACGTGGAAGCTGCGCTCAAGGAACTGGATTATTCCTTCGATGCACTCCATGCGGACGGCGTAAAGCTCGCGACGAATGCCCGCGGGCAGTATCTCGGCGATCCGGTTCTTGATCCGCTGTTCGCCGCGCTCGACAGACGCAAGGCCGTAGTCATACTCCATCCGCACCGCCCGAAACCGGTGTCGAAGGATGTCATGCACCAGACGCCGCTTGCGATGCAGGAGTATCTTTCGGAGACGACACGCGCCGTCTGCAATATGATCGCGCGAAACGTGCCTGCCCGTTACCCAAATGTCCGCATCGTCGTTCCGCACTGCGGTGCGTACTTGCCACTCGCCATTCCGCGCATGAAGGCGCTTACGCCCGTCATGCAGAAGAACAAACTTGTCGGCGAAATCGACCATGCGGCGAATCTCAGGCAGCTCTACTTCGATCTCGCGGGCGCGCACTCGCCCGAGGCCATTCGTCTTCTGCTGACGATAACCACGCCAGACCATATCATGTACGGCTCTGATTTTCCGTACGTTGCGCCGCAGGTGTTGACGGCGGGGCTTGAGAGAATGAAGAAATACCTTTCAGAGGAACCCGACCTCGCGCCGTATCGCGACATGATCCTCGGCGGCAACGCGCGCGCGTTTTTCGGTCTCGAGAATTCAAAGAAAACAACCAAGGAGACGGCAATGAACAACGAAATGCAGGTTCGCATTGCAGAACTTGAAATCCTCCCGGAATGGCTTGACGCCTACATAGAGGCGGCTGGCGCGGTGGGCGCGGAATCGGTCGCCAAGGAGCCAGGGGTCGTGTGCATCTTCCCGATGCAGCGGAAGGACAATCCGTGCCTCATACGAATCGTGGAGATCTACCGTAGTGAGGCGGCGTACAAGGCGCATCTCGCGACGCCGCACTTCCGCAAGTACAAGGATGGAACTCCGCACATGATCAAGTCGCTCGAACTCGTTCCGATGCGTCCGCTCGATGCGGAGCACATGAACCTCATCTTCAAAAAGGAACAAAAGAACACAAATAGCTGTAGCCTTTTGCGATCTTTGCGTTCTTTGCGGCTAAAACAACAAACCTCTGTGTAACACAAGCAGCCATTTAACAGAAAGGAAAACTAAAATGAACGGAGACTTCACATACCACAACCCGACGCGGCTCCACTTCGGCGAGAACGCGATGGAATTCCTCAAGGACGAGCTCGCGGCGTTCGGCCCGACCGTTATGCTTACGTACGGCGGCGGCTCGATCAAGAAGAACGGCATCTACGACCAAGTCGTTGCAGCGCTGAAGGCCGCAGGAAAGACCATCGTCGAAGACGGCGGCGTGATGCCCAATCCAACGCTTGAAAAGCTCATGGACGGCGTTGCGAAGGCAAAGGCGAACAACGTCGATCTCATCCTGGCCGTTGGCGGCGGTTCGACAATCGACTATTCAAAGGCGGTCAGCGTCTCGACCTGGTGCGAAG
>JBGUVV010000103.1:0-4293 GCA_045220525.1 Kiritimatiellia bacterium | reverse complement strand
ACATAGAGAAGCTCGCCGGCGGTCTTCTCGAAAGCCGCAAGAAGCGAAGAAACCGACCCTCCGCATCCCCTGACTACGCCCACGGATGATTCTTGCTCTGACATATGCGATCTCAGGCGGATTTACTCGCCCGGTTCCTTCCGGCTGAGATCGGAGAGCTTCATCGAAATCACGCGCGAGACGCCCTTCTCCTGCTGCGACACGCCGTATACGAGGTCGCTGCCCGCAATCGTGTGCTGGTTGTGCGTGATGATGAGGAACTGCGACTTGGCAAGGAACTCCTTGAGCTGGTCGACGAACCTTCCGATGTTGGCGTCGTCAAGGGCCGCGTCGAGCTCGTCGAGCATGCAGAAGGGAGCCGGCTTTATCATGAAGATCGAGAAGAGGAGCGCAACGGCAGTCATGGTGCGCTCGCCGCCGGAGAGAAGCGTCACCGACTGCGGGCGCTTCCCGGGCGGACGCGCGATTATGTCGATGCCGCTTTCGAGCGGATCCTCCTCGTTCTCGAGGAGCACGAGGCGCGCCTCGCCGCCGCCGAAGAGCTTCGAGAACATCGCCTGGAAGTTCTTGTTCGCCTGCTCGAAGGTGGAGCGGAACATCGTGCCCGACGTGTCGTTGAGGTTTCCGATGAGCTCAAGGAGGGATGCTTTCGCCGCGAGGAGGTCTTCTTCCTGCGCCTTCTCCTTGGCGTAGCGCTCCTCGAGCTCGCGGCACTCCTCTATGGCCACCATGTTCACGGGGCCAAGGGCGGCTATCTCCGCCTGAAGCCTGCCGACTGTCCCCTCGAGCTCCTCCATCGCCGGAGGCTCGCCGCCCTTCCACTGCGGATCGGGCTCGCGCATGACGGCGTCGGCAAAAAGGCCATATTCGTCCTGAAGGTGCGCGTATATCCCCTGGCGGCGCATGGAAAGCTCCGTCGCCTGGACCTCAAGCTTGCTGCGGAAGTCCCTCGCCTGGTCGAGCGACGCCCTCTTCGTCGCAACCTCGCGGTCCGCGGCGGATATCCTCTCAAGCATGTCGGCTCGCTTCCCGCGGGCTTCGTTTATGAGATCGACGAACGACGAGGCTTTTTCACGCAGCTCGTCAAGCTGCGACATGAGCCCGCCGGACTCCTCAGTGAGCCTCGCTATGGAATCCTCGTAGCCGCGAATCGTCTCCTCGCGCCCGGCGATTGCGCTCTCGAGCTCCTCGCGCCTGCGCAAAGACGCCTCCTCCTGCTGGCCGACGAACGAAAGCTCCTGCTCCATCTGGCTCGCGGCGATGCGAAACTCCGTGAGCTTCTGCGAGATGGGGATGTGCTTGAGCTCAAGCTCCCTCAGCTCCGTCTCCGCGGCGGTCACGACGGCCATGAGATCCTCTCTCTTCATCATCGTCGTGACGGTCGTGCCGGCCTTCCACGTCTCGACGCTTCCGTTCCGGCTGACGTCGGCGTCGTTCACGAGGGTTCCCGTGCGAGTCGTGTCCGCGACCTCGCGCCTCTTCGAGGCGACGTCCTCCCTCTTCGAGTCGATTGCCGCCTGAAGCTCCGAGAACTCGTCTTCCACCGCCGCAAGGGAATCCTTCGCCGCAGCGAGCGAATCGGTGAGCAGCTTAGACTTCTGGCCGAGCGACTCCGCCTGGAGCTTGACCTCGCCGAGCGTGGCCTGCGCCGACGCGATCTCGGCGCGGTCCCTCACGGTGAACGAGCGGTATTCCTCGACACGCGACGCGTTCACCCCGATTACCTCGCGCGCGCGGGCGTATTCCGCCTCGGCGGCGGCCTGGCGCGACGCAAGGACCTGCATGGAATCCTCAAGCTCGTGGATCTGCGCATGAAGCTCCTGCGCCTCGTGCTCCGCGGCGGAAACGACCTCCTGCGCCTCGGATATGGCGCCGTCTATCTCCTGCCTGTTCGCCGCGTTCTGCTCAAGCTCCTGGTCGAACGAATGAATCTTCCTCTTGGCGACGAAGATGTCGAGCCCGCGCAGCTCGTCGCGCAGCTCCTTGTATTTCTGCGCCTTGCCGACCTGCCGCTGGAGCGAGGCTATCTGGCGCTTCATCTCGCGCAGGACGTCCGCCTCCCGCAGGAGGTTCTGCTCCGTCTGCTCTATCTTGCGGAGCGCGTCCTTGCGGTCGGCCTTGAACTTCGTTATGCCTGCCGCCTCCTCGAAGACGGCGCGCCTGTCCTCGGGGCGCGAGGAGAGGATCGCGTCTATCTGGCCCTGGGCCATCACGGAATAGGAAGAGGTCCCGATTCCCGTGCCCATGAAGAGGTGCTGCACGTCCTTGAGGCGGGACGGCTGCTTGTTTATGAAATACTCGCCCGAGCCGTCGCGATAGACTCGCCTCGTTATCGTCACTTCGTGGTAGTCGGTCCCAAGCTCGGCTTCGCAGTTGGCGAACGTGATGGAGACTTCTGCAGCTCCGAGAGGCTTCCTCGTGTCGGTTCCGTTGAAGACGACGTCGGCCAGCTTCGAGCACCTGAGCGCCGTCGGCTTCTGCTCGCCGAGAACCCACCTGATCGCGTCGGAAACGTTCGACTTTCCGCAGCCGTTCGGCCCGACTATGGCGATTAGCCCGGGGTCGAAGTCGAGCCGCGTCCTGTCGGCGAACGACTTGAAGCCTGTTATCTCGAGCTGCTTTAAATACATCAGACGAGATTCCGCTTGACGAGATGCTCCGCGATCTCGACCGCGTTGAGCGCGGCGCCGCGAAGGAGCTGGTCGCCCGAAACGAACATCTCAAGGCCCCTGCGGTCGTCGCGAGAGATGTCCTGGCGGATGCGGCCTGCGAGGACGTCGTATTTCGCCGTCGCGTCGAGAGGCATCGGATAGCCTCCGTTGAGAGGGTCGTCCACTACCTTCACGCCTTCCGCGCCGCGCAGTATCTCGCGCGCCTCCTCGGGCGTGATCTCGTTCTCGAACTCGAGGTTGAGGGACTCGGAATGGGCCCTAGCGATCGGGACCCTGACGCATGTGCACGAAAGCTTGAGGTCCGGGTGGTGGAGCATCTTGCGCGCCTCGTTGCGCATCTTGAGCTCTTCGAGCGTGTACCAGTTCGTCTCGTCGAACTTGTCGATGTGGGGAATGAGGTTGTACATGAGCTGATGCTGGAAGGCCTTCACCTCGAGCGGCGCGCCCGCCGCGTAGTCGCGTATCTGGCGCTCAAGCTCGTCGAGGCCCGGGGCGCCGGCTCCCGACGCCGCCTGGTACGTGGCCGCGATGAGCCTCTTGAGGCCCTTCGCCCTGTGGAGGGGCGCCACCGCCTCGAGCATGATGGCCGTCGTGCAGTTGGGGTTCGCGATGACGCCCTTGTTCCAGTCGAGGTCCTCAGCGTTCACCTGCGGGACGACGAGCGGGACGTCGGGATCCTGGCGGAAGGCGCGGGAATTGTCGATCATCTTCGCACCTGCCTTGACGCAGGCGTCCCTAAGCCTTATCGCAACGTCGGTCTTGCCCGCGAAAAGGACTATGTCGAGGCCGTTGAAGGAATTCTCGTCGGCGGCGAGGACGTGGTACGTCTCGCCGAGTATCTTCTCGTCGCGTTCGCGGGAGGCGAACACCTGGCCTTTGCCGCAAGGGAAATTCCGCTCCTTGAGGACTTTTATCATCTCCGTGCCCACGGCGCCTACGCCGACAAGGCCAATGTTGTATTTCTTCATAATGTGCGTATTATACCATTTCAAAACCCCGACAGGCAACGAAAAAGCGGAATCACCGCGATTTCACGTGAAGCGCGATTTTTGGCAGCCACGAAAAATCACGCTAAAAAATTTTTAAGAAAAAACATTGACTTTTCAAAAAAATATGAGATACTATACGCCCGTTCGCCCTCATTAGGCGATAAGGAGTCATAAAAATGAAGATAAAATCAACGAGAAAAGCCACCGCCACCAAGGTAGTCACCAAGAGGAAGCCAGCCAAGGCGAAAGCCACGAAACCGGCTGCCGTGATGACGACCTTCACGGTTCATGCCGAAAAGGGCAAGGCCGTGTATGTCGCCGGGGAGTTCAACAAGTGGAACCCCACGGCAAAGAAAATGGCGTTCAAGAACGGCGTCTACTCGGCGAAGCTGAAACTCGCTCCCGGAACGTACCAGTACAAGTTCGTCATCGACGGAACCTGGTGCGCCGATCCGGCTAACGTGGAGTCTGTCCCCAACGACCAGGGGACGTTCAACTCCGTCGTTACGGTCAAGTAACGTCAAACCCGAACCATCCGCCAATTCGCGCCGCCAAGATCGGCGCACCGCGAATTGGCGGTCCTGGCGGGACTCGAACCCACTACCCGCTGCTTAGAAGGCAGCTGCTCTGTC
>JBGUVV010000102.1:0-4696 GCA_045220525.1 Kiritimatiellia bacterium | reverse complement strand
GTCCTTCTCGTTCTGGTGGTAGGTAAGCTCTATCCACGTGTTGTATTGAGGCGCCGCGAAGTAAAGGAGCTCCGGCTCTTCGCCCGTCGGCGGGAACCACTTCTTCGACGCATAGCGGAACGCCTCGGCAAGACTGCGCCCTGCGTCGTTCACGAGGAGAATCTCGCCCTTGTCGGATTCTAGGGCGATCTTGCCGTCCGCGATCTTCACGCCGACCGGCTCCGCACACCAGACCACGCGGCCTTTGTCGGAGCAGATCAACGACAGCGACTGGTGGGAGTAGTTGTTCAGCCTGAGGTCGCACTTGAAGTCGCTCTTTTCCGAGAACGGCATCTCGCGCCCGAAGTTGTTGCAAAGCCCCCACCAATGCTCGTCTGGAAGCATGCGCACCTCCAGCGAACCTGCCGAGGTGCCGAGCGGCGCTACCATCACCGCCGCCATTGCGGCGGCAATCATCATACTGTTCATTTTATGCTCCCTTTCTGATTTAACCGTGTAGAACATGCAGATTGCTCCGCCTCTCCGCTCATGCCTTGGACCACTTCGCCCTTGGCTTTTGTCTCGCCTTACCGATTTCATGGACGCAGATGGCCTATCCCCACATGGTTAATCCACGCAGACCTAAACTTGTTGCCCCTATGGCTGCAACAACTACTGCTATTCAACTGCATTTCCCATTGCATCAACCCACGCTCTCCCGTTCCATGTAATAGTCTTGTTCGTGAACTTGTCAAAGTATGTTTCGAGATATTCGGGATTTGCCGGCCGTTCCGAAAGGGAATGGTCAAGATTCTTGGTCTTGAAATTTATCCCGTGCCCATCCTTCCAGAACCTTTCAAGCCCGAATGCCCTGCCTTGAAGCGTATAGGAAATGAATCCATGCCAATTGCCGATTTCCTTCTCGGCAGCATGCGGGCCAGTGGCGTCCGGGCTGTCTGGGATGTAAGCCGCGTTAAACCTCTCGATGTTGAAATCAATTGCCGTAAGATGTCCTCTACCCTCAAAATACGGAAGGTGGGTATTGCCCTCATCGCAGCAGTTTATCCATGTCATTGTCTTGGGAGTACCTCTCGCGGTTCGATATCCATAGCAGCAACGTGCGGCGGAACAGCATTTCAACACAAGGTGATCGGCCCCCTGAAAAAGGAATCCCGTGTGAAGTCCGCCGACATTTACGTAGTCGTAGCCGACACGCGACGCCTCGTCGTTCGATCCTGGTACAGATACGACACCGACGCTTCCGCGCACGGGCGTGTCCGGCTTCTCATGCATAAATCGATCCTTGAAATAGCGTTCGGTATAAATGCCAACCATACAGAGGTACATGTTTCCGAAACCTGTTCCGTCTATTCCACGCAGAGGCTTGGACGCATCATGAAAGAAGATGTAGATGTCTCTGAAGTTGACGTTGTTCACATGCGTATACGTGAAGAAGTCTCCCGGGGCCTTCGGCTTTCTCTCCGTACCCTTGAAAACACAATAAGTCCCGCCGTCAGCCATCGCGGCAAACGCGCGGCCCGTCACATGGATTGCAACTCCGAATCGCGTGTTGTATGACTTGTTCTCCGTGCCGCCGACAACGGTTATCGTACGTGCTTGTCCGTTGTTGTACCCGAAGAAGATTGCCGTATTGCCCTCATACGGGAATGAATCAACATAGTAGTCGCCGTCGGCAAGCTTCAACGTGCCGCCTCTTTTAAGAAGTTCGACGGCACTGGACATGACAATTTCGTCGTTCCTGCCCTTGCAGACGAAATCAGCCGCCGAGCGGTCGGCTGCGGACGAGTTAGCGGCCGCCACATACACGGTGGCCGGCGAGCCAGACCTGCCCTGTAGCCTCGCAAGAACCTGCGAGTCACGCTTCTCGCAGCCCTCCAGAACCGCCAGCGCGGCTGTGACGCCAAACAGCGTCTGCGCCTGCATGCCCATAAAAGGCCAAATGGCGACAACCAAAGAAACAGCAATTGTTATCGTTTTCATATCGGCGTATTCGTGGTGAACAAAACCCGCAATGCCTCGCAGGCAACCCCTTTTAGGCTGTGATCGAACTTCAGCGAAAGGCAGATGGCGAAGGCGGAAGCTTTAGCGTAGGCTGGCTTCATGGGGCGCGGGGAACGCATTGGATGCAATCCTACTTGAAAACCAGCTTGCCCATGGCGTTCGGTGCGATCATCAAGCGCGACTCAAGGTTCGGAGACCATAGCATCAGAATGTCTTCTTTTCTCTTCGCTCCCGTCTTGGCGATATGCCCTACGTTGATAAACCATGAATCGCCCGGCTTGGGCGCGACGACGCCGAAATCCGAATACGGGAATGTCGCGATCGTACGCCACTTGCCGCCCCCGCGTCGGCTCACCGTCTTCCAGCCCTTCGCATTCCAATCCGAGACCGCTTTGCCGTAATCGGGGTCGAGCGAGTCCTTTACAAGTCCAGTCGCATCGTCGTATCGGGAGGACGGATCGACATTCCAAATGAAATGATAGTGGATGTCGCGCGTATCCCCGGGCGCAATCATCATATCCATGCAATCATCCGTCCACACGGCGCCATCATGGGGGAAGCACTTGACTTCAACATCGTCCGCAAGATCGCTCTCCACGAGCAGATAGAGACAGGAACCGTCATACAAGGCCTTGAACCGCGCCTTGACAGGCGCGATCTCCATCGAAATCCCTCCTATATCCTGCCATCCGGAATCCGCCTCGAACGCGGCAAATGTCGGCGGCGTCACCGTCCGAACCGCATCCGCCTTCTTGATACTGGAGCCTGGAAGCGTATGCTTCAGCATCTCCACGGGCCATGTAAGGGGCACGCCTATAGGCGCGGAAAGCCGTCCGTTCACGTTCATGAGCTTGCGGGTGCAGTTTTCACCGAACGGCGGAATCTCCGGCCATCCGTCGAGACGTTTCGGCTTGCCGTTCGCGTCGAACGTGCGGTCAAGCCAGGCGTTGCGTCTTTCGAGGACCTTTGCAAGCGGATCCAGCGCTTCTCGGGTTCGGTTCAGCTTGTACGCCGCGTAGAGCGTCGAGATGTTGCCCATCATCTTCGCGTAGTCGAACTCAAGGCGGACAAGTTCAAGGCGTTTGCGATGCTTGGCGGTGAGTCCGGCAGCCTTCTCGGCGCGCGACAGGCACTCCTCCATTTGTGCCGTCGTGTCGGGGGAAAACATCCAGCCGTGAAGGTCGAGCGGACTCTTCGGACGTGCGTCCACGTAGCCCTCAAGACCGGCGGCGCTCTCGGATGGAAATCCCTCCGCAATCTTGTCGTACATCCGGAGCCGCGCGTCCTGCGCGTCGTAGAACTTCCGCATCAGCGGTGCCGCCGGGCCAAACGCCGCCGAACAGTAGTCCGCGAGAAGCGCGCTCACATTGAGCGATCCGTCGAGGATCAGCCGGCGATAGATGTAGTATCCAGGACCTTCCGTGCCGAACAGGTCGCCGTTGGGCCCTGTGCTGAACACGCCAAGGGCATTGTTGTCGCGAAACCGCTTCGCAAGCTGAGCCAGACAAGCGAAGGAATGCCGCGCCACGAATCCTGGCATCACAAAAGTCCCGGCGAGATACGTGTAAACGGTGAATCCGCGCGGCACCGTGTAGCCCTGCCACTCCTGAAAGGCTTTATCGCTGTACCGGCACATCTCGATCATCACGTTGTCTGGGAACACCTTGAACGTCTTGGGCGGATGCGCCGTGGCGGCGTAGCTGAGAATATGAACCACCTTGCCCGGACGTTCCTTGAGAATCCGTTCGGCGATATGCCTGTGGAAGAGCCAGAACTTCTCTCCCCAGTCATCGCCCGTGCCGTACATCGCGCGGCACTTGTCGCACTCGCATACCGCCAGCCCGTCGTGTTGCGCAAGCTGGCACGCATCGGCCCCCATGTCGAAGTGCTTCTTCAGCTCGTCCACGATCAGCTCCTCGACCTCGGGGTTGGAGATGCAGAGCGCAGTTTGATTGCCAGTCGCCCCGAGCGTACGCTTTCCGTTCTTCATTGCGAAATACTCGGGGTACGTCTTGAAGTACCTGTCGCCCGGGCATGCGGAGGGATACGTGTGCCCGGCGTACGTCTGAAACGATCCCATACCCCATTCGCCGTTCGCAATCCAGTGGATAAGAGAACGGTCGGTCTCGGAATGTGCGCTTCCGAAGAAAGTGGACGGCCTTTCCACCGAAAAGCTTCCATCAGCAATCGATATCTCCTTGCGGCGAGGGACTTCCTTGCCAACCTCGCCCGGCATCAGAAACCGCACGCCCGCGGCCGTTTCCAGAAATCGGGTCGCCGCCTTCACGCTCGGCAGCACGCACCTGAACCATTCGATGTCGCGTCCGTATTTCGCCGCGTCGCGCCCCGGCCTGTCGTTTCCGAAAAGATAGATGCTTCCGCCCTTTTCGGCGATAGCGTTGTCGTACCACTTGAATCCCGAAAGGTCGAACCCTGCCTTCTCGGCGAACTCAGCGCCAATCCAGACGGCAGGGTGCCTGGCCTTCGACGCCGGCACCGCCTTCAGGGACAGTCCCGTCGCCTCGTTTATGTCGTCGCGCACTTCCTCGGCGGCAATGCGCAACACGCGGTTGACATCCCTGGATCCCGATTCAGGATACACGACGCACCAGTCCGGACCGACCGTCACGGCGGCAAGCGTAAGAGCCGCAAGAGATGGGGCTACTGCGGCTACAATGTTCGTCTTCATTTTTCA
>JBGUVV010000101.1:0-8886 GCA_045220525.1 Kiritimatiellia bacterium | reverse complement strand
TCATGAAAGCCGGCATTCCACGCGTCGTGTTGTCATGCATGCCAATGTTGTTGGGGAACGCCGTGAAACCTGGGAAATGCGAACACAGCTCGGGATTTTCGCGCATCACCTGATCAAGGATATCCGCCGGAGCCGAATCGACAATCACGACAATGACATTCCTGTTGGTTGAAAGTTCAACACTCTTCACCATGTCATAAGCCGGGCAAAAACCATCGTCGAACGCAGTTTTAAGAGGTGCTGCATTTGACTTTCCGCCGACATCAAGCATGAACGCAACGCTCATCACCAAAATGCCGAGAGCGGCCCAATGCATAAAGGCATAGAGCGACTTCCTAAAGAAAAAGATTGCGATTGCCGCCGCGCAGAAGATCCAGAGATCAAGATACTGGCGTATTGAAGGTCTGCAAAGCAGCCAGAGTTCCCCGTTCAACTGGGGAAGTCCGACAGAAAAAATACCTGCCTCCAAATAACCGAATGCCGCCAGCATAACAAAACCAAGGTGCGCAAGGCGCCCCATAAATGGTTCCGTAAGTATCTCAACCGTAAATGAGAACAAAAACAGCACGAACCACGCCGTAAGCAATTCCGGCAAAAGGTCACCCATGCCGTAATCAAACATCTCCGTGTTCCCTAGAAATGTCTGGAACGGCACCGCAACGGCAAAAAAGAACGAGAAAGCAAGGGAACAAAGCGCCGCTTGGCCAAAGTGCACTTGCGAAAATTTTTCCTTCAAACCACCCATGCCGAATCCTCAGTCTTTAGTTGCAACAACTTCGTCTTCCACTTCTTTACCAGCGTTTTCATCGCGTCCAAGCGCCTTGTTCGCGCCCTTCTTGACCTTGCGCCACACGACGCCAAACACCACACCAAGTGCAATCGCCACACCGGCAATCGCCTGAACCGTATAGGACATGACCGACGGGTCAACGTATGCAAACATCATTTCTTTGTTCCTTTCTTCTTGTTGATAAGCGTTTCCAAAATGTATTTGCCGACGACCTCGCCTGCGTGTCCGGGATTGAAGAACTGCGTATTCAGCAATGCTTCAATCTTGGCTGCGAACTTGTCGGGATTTGCAAGCATGTCGGCGACCGCACGCCCCGCCGCCGGAATATCCGTCAGGGGAACCGATACACCCACCTCATCGCGGAAGGATATGTCTGTCGGCGTTAGACCAATCTTCTGCCAGTCGGGATTGATCACCTTCATCGGCGTATCGATGAAGACCACGGGGTGCTTCGTCTTGAAGGCGTACTCGTAGGCTATACCTGACCAGTCCGTGATCAGGACATCTGCCTGATCCATCGTGGAAGGTTTCGAGAAATCATCTTCCATCACAACGCCCTCACGATTCGCATATCTTTCCGCAATCGCCTGCATCTTTGCCGGGAACCTGCGCACGTACTGCGGATGTGGACGAAACACGACCGTGCAACCTGGGTTTTCCACCATGATAGAATCTATAAGTTCGTCCAGACAAGAGTCCGGAATGCAGTCCTTCTGATAGGATGGCGCTATCATGATCCGCTTTGTGCCGGATGCCTTCTCGGGCGGCGGGACGGTAAGCAGACCGTCCAGAATGGGATAGCCGGATTCGACCATCCTTTTTTCCTTCAAGCCGTACAGTTTCTCAGTCGCACGGTGCTCCGCGACCTGAAACGGCCCATTCGCCATAATTGTGTCGAAATGGTCAAACGCACCTTTCCGATAGCACATGTGTACGCTTGTCGGTCCATGATCGACATAGACGTATTCGACATCTTTGCGTACATACGAACGCTTAATCTGATAGGTATTTAGATCGGGTGTGGTCATTACCACCATATCGGCATCCATCTTCATCATAAGCGGGATGATCTTCACAGGGCCGATATAGTAAGCACGAATATGCGGATTCGACTCTGCCATCGAGAATATGCCGTCCTTCGGGTCGTTCGTCACATAGTGTATCGTCACGTTCGAGTGTGCAAGCAGCCATTCAATGACGCTTTTGAAGTACTTGTAGTAACCTCCGCCCTCTGCGTAGAAGACAAGATGCTTGTTGGCGACATGGAAGAAGCGCTTATAGTCAATCTTCTCGCGCTTCTTGTCTTCTGGCGAGATTACGGCCTTCTTCTTGAGTCCGTCCTCGAATCTCTTCAGTTCCGCCTGCGAACGGCGCAGCGCGTGATAATCAACGTGCTTCTTCGGCGGAATGCACCAGTTCTCGCACCACTGAACGAGGATGGAAAACACGTTGCTCGTCGCCCAGTAGAGACCAACGCCCGCCGCCACAAAGCAGCCAAGAAAGAGCGAAATGCAAATCGATATCCCGTTCGTGATAATCTGCTGCGTCCGGGTCTGCTCATGCTGCAGTGGATTGAAAATGTTCTGTGAGTAGCCCAGCAGCCACGCCGCCGCACCGGCGAAAAGCGGCATTAGCCAGGCGAGGCCGCCATCCGTCCAGGGGACACAGGCGATGAGCGGCTTCGCCGCATTGGGAACGGTAAGCTTGTCGCCGATTCCGTAGATGACCTTGACGAACGCCATGAGGATGACAATCTGGATTGCAAGCGGCACCAGCGACAGCATGGGATGGTACTTTTCGCGCTTGAAAAGCGCCGCCGTCTCTTCGCCAATCGCATCACTGTCGCCGTAATGCTCCATCTTGATGCGATTGCTGGCGGGCATCAACGCAACCATCTTCAAACTGTTCACCTGGCACCACAATGACACAGGAAACTGCAGCACCTTAGTAAAAAAGGTGAATATGACAATGTCAGCCCAATAGTTGGGACACCAAGAATGGCACCATTCCATGAGCCATGCAAAAAAATCTACTAAATACTGCATTTCCTAGTTCTCCTCTATCCCTACGCAAGTCTGTATTGATCAATCGCACTATACGACACACGTTGGACTCTCATCTACCCACTGAACCTCCAAACCTAATTGCCCAATAGTCAATTAAACCGCCGCCCAGCAAATGCTCAGGCTTCAACTTGTCATGTACGCATTTCCTGTATCGGATGATCTGCGCGGGGTTGCCGGACACAACGGCCATCGGCGGAACATCCTTCACGACAACCGCTCCTGCACCAATCACGGCACCGCGTCCAATCTTACGACACGAAGGAAGAATCATCGCCCGCGTCGCTATCCACACGTAATCCTCTATCTCCAATCCATACGGCTTGAACTTCCATTCTGGATCGTCAATGTCATGCGAACAGGTGATGATCGAAGCCGAATCGCCAAGAATCACACAGTTTCCAATTGAGAGCGGCGCACGAACATCTATCCGATCCGTCTGTATCGAAACATGATCGCCGATCTTGAGATTCTTCGATGCCGGCGGCGTTATGTTTGAACCGATGCCGACATGGCTACCAATCGTCGCTCCTGCTTTGCGCATCTTCCTCAACTTGCGTTGAATTCTCAGCCATGGCATCAATCTAGTAAAGAACCCAAGCCAATAGCGTACAAAGCCACGTGAGCGAATGCTCTGTTCATAATTCGTCATTTCCGAAACCTGTTGATCATTGCGGAGAACTTCTGTGCGACGAAAAGGCGCTCGTCCACATTAAGTACGAGAAACCAAGAAAGCGGAATCAATCCGGCAAGCGTGACGATGGTTGTCACCACAATACGCAGGAAAGACGGCGGCATGAAGCAACGCGGAATGGAACCAACCGTACAAACGATTCCACAGACCACGCCAAGCGGGATGATGATCTTCAACAGCCAATGACGCATGCTCAATCCAATCCGAGACCGCGCAAGCCAGACATTTGAACAACATTCGAGACATGTCGTTGCCAAAAGCGAAAAGGCGACTGCATAGACATGACGGAATACAAGTGCAGAACCGATTGCAAACGGAATGGCAGTAAGACAGGCGAGACCACGATAAACCTGAAACCGTGCGACTCTCCCAGATGCATTCACACCAATTATGTGTCCAAGAGAAAATTTCTCGACCACGACCACAGCCAGCATGACTAGGCAGATGCCCTCCGTCCATTGCGGCACATCCTTCAGCCAAATGCGCAGAAGCTCGGACATCTCCAGTCCCATCGGGATGGCGAAAAGCAACGTCAGCAACGTGCCGAATTTGCAGGCCTGATACGCCATCGATCTAACCCGCTCCCAGTTCCCTTCCCCACAGGCGGTGGTGATTGCCGGTGCGAAAGCCGTATTCAGGGCTCCAGTCAACGCGGCGGCCTCACCGCTCACCGTGCCGCCGATGGAAAAGGATGCCGTAATCTTCGGTCCAAAGAATCGATTGACGACAACGGTCAGGAACTGATGCCGCGCCAGATATCCCAATCCGCCAAACGTCTGCCACCCCGCGTATGATGCAAGTTTCTTCATGTAAGACCCAAGCGCCATGTATGCAAACCGCAATCTACATTCACGAAAGACAACTACAGCCCGAAGACAAATCAACGCCTGCGGGACAATCAATATAAGACATGTCGCAAGACCATAAGTGACAAGCCAATCGCCCTGCCGAAGCGTCATGCAGTAGATGAACACCGTGCGGGCAAGGGTCTGTGCGAGAGAATAGATTGTCAACTCGGCAATGTACTGCTTCGCCACGTACATGGCATTGAACGGGACATTCACCATCGAAACAAAAGATGACAAACAAACAAAACGCCACAACCAGATACAGGCATCAATCCTGTATGCCGGAACGCCAACCACGCCAGTACGGATGGCCCACGCGCCAATCGGATAGCCAATTGCTACTAGTACCAACGGCACAAGCGTATGTATCGTAACGCCGACGGAGAACCATTTCCGGCATTCCTCCAATGCCTGATCCGAATCAACGGCAACCTTCGCCTGCCCAACCGCGTAAGCATAGAACCGGCTCAACGCCCCTGCAAATTGGGTATTGAAGAATGACAGAAAGATGACCAAGCTGCCAACAAGCCCAAAAAGCCCAAAATCCTCCTTGCCAAGCGCCATCAGCACCCAGCGTGTCGAGAATATACCGCACAGCACACCAACGACAGTCCGCCCGTAGGTGGCAAGAATATTCAAGACTATGCGTCTATTCGCAGTCACGTTTCTATCAAAGTGATGATCTTCTTGAATGGCATAAGGCGCGAATCGACCTCCTGCGCACGATGATACTTGAGTAGGTCCTGCGCCACGGACTGCATGGCGGGGAATGCCGCACGGGTCAATTGGTTTGCATAAATGCAGATGTTCACGCCATGCGCGGCAAGCTCCGCTTCCGTGACAGAATTGAACGAGGTCGGAACAACCACAATCGGCGTAGTCGGATCGGTCGCACGGAATCTGTCGCAGAACTCGAGGATTTCTGCAGGGTCTTTCTTGCGTGAATGAATCATGATCCCGTCCGCACCCGCCTTGACATACGAATGGCAACGCGCCAGCGCGTCATCCATCCCCTGTTCAAGGATCAACGACTCGCAGCGGGCAATTATCATAAACTCCTTCGTGCGGAGCGCATCCTTTCCGGCGGCAATCTTGGCGCAGAAGTTCTCGATGGTGTCCTGAGTCTGCTTGACCTCCGTACCGAAGAGCGAGTTTTTCTTGAGACCCGTCTTGTCCTCGATGATGACCGCAGATACGCCAATACGCTCCAAGGTACGGACGTTATACACGAAGTGCTCTGTCAGTCCTCCGGTATCACCATCGAGGATGATAGGCTTGGTCGTCACTTCCATGATGTCGTCTATCGTGCGGAGACGCGAGGACATATCGACAAGCTCAATATCTGGCTTACCCTTCGCTGTGGAGTCGCAAAGCGACGACACCCACATGGCATCAAACTGATCAAGACGACCATCCTCTTGGCGTACGACCGTTTTCTCCGCTATCAGGCCGGTCAGCCCGGAATGCGCCTCAATCGTCTTAACGATAGGACACATCTTGATGAGCTGACGAAGACGCTTGCGACGATACTCAGGCATCGCAAGGCGCTCCCTGTCAATGTCATCAATCTTCTTGACATCAGGGTCGAACGTATACGGGATGTCAACGATTTCGCCGCCATACTTCGTGAGAGCGGACTCCACATGCTGACGGATGAAGTACTCAGGGGCGTCTGGGTTGCACCAGTTGTCGCCATGCACGATGATGTCCGGCTTGAGCGAATCGATGACATCGGAATACATCATGTCACGCTGTATCACGGCGTCCTTCACACCAGGCAGCGCACGGACCGCCGCAAGACGCTCCTCCTCAGAAAGGATTGGGAACCGATTGTAGCGGATAGCCTCCTTGTCTGAAAGTACGCCGACCGTCACATCACCGAGTTTTGAAGCCTCGGCTATGATGTTGAGATGACCCTTGTGAATCGTCGCCGTGCAGAAGCAGGTATAGACCTTCTTAGCCATTATAAACCACCTTTATCTTGTATTCGTCCAGAGCCGCCTTGAACACCTTGAAGAACGCCACGATATCAGCCTCGTCAATCTGACCAAGTGCGCAGAGACGGAACGTCTTTGCCGAGCCGACCTTGCCGGGGTAGATCGTGAACCCGCGCTCGTAGCAGTAGTCATGGACCTTCTCGAACGACCAGTTCGGGTCGTCGGGATAGCAGACGGAGACAACCAGTCCGCTCTGGTATTCGCGCTTGATGAGATTCTTGAATCCAAGATCGGCAAGTCCCCTGTGGATGGCCTCGAAGACACGTGTGTGCCTCGCCCATTTCGCCGCTTCGCCCTCGGCGAAATACTCCTTGAGGGCTTGAAGCGTCGCATAGATCGTCTGCACGGGCGGCGTGAAGTGCATCTCGCCGGTCTTCTCAAAATAGTCGTACTGAAGGAAGAGGTTGCAATAGTAGGAGCGAGTCGGGAACGATGCGGATTCCCTTATCTTGTCCTCGCGCCCGACGACGAAGGAAAGTCCCGTCATCGACTGGAGGCCCTTCTGTGCGCTAGCCATCAGGAAATCGACATTGTCCTCAATGATGTTGATCGGGCGCATCGCATAGGTCGATGTAGTATCAACTATGAAAGTGCAACCGTGTTCATGGGCGACTGCACCGATCTCGCGGATCGGGTTGAGTACGCCGGAGCCTGTTTCATGATGCGTCGTATAGACTACCGCCACATCTGGATTTTCCTCAAGCGTCTTGCGGACAGATGCGACATCTACAGGGACATCAATCGGCGTCTTGAGATTTATGTGCGGCAACCCGTAAGCCTCGCATATCTCTACAGCACGAGAGGAGTATGCGCCGTTGTTGGCGACGAGGATCTTCTTCCCGGCAGGCAGGAGGGAGTTTATGCACACATCAATGTTCAGGGTGCCCGACCCGCAGAAGAGAACGCTTGTGTATCGTTCATCACCATGAACGATCCTCACCAGGTCGCGGCGAAGCCCTTTCATGAGACCCGCGAACTCCTGCTCACGAGGGCATATATCTGGTACGACCTGAGCCAGCTTTACGGTGTCTGTCGTAGTGGCTGGGCCGGGATTCAAAAGGACATTACGCTTGATAGTCACTTTAACTTAGCCTCCAATTTCTTCAAGTCATCAACAGTGTCGCATTCGACTATCTCATCAGAAGACACAGGGTGGACAACCAAGTCCAATTCGTCATTCTTAACGAGACGGTCAACTACTTCATCCCAAAAGAGTTGTGCATTCTCCGGTTTCTTTACATCTTCAACAACTGCATTCGCAATCTTCGTAGCATCCGCTTGGCGGAAGTAGCTGATGCCAACCATGTTGAAGCAGTCAGTTCCGCCCTTCCCGACTCGCGTGATGCGAC
Source organism: Kiritimatiellia bacterium (assembly GCA_045220525.1). Lineage (GTDB taxonomy): Bacteria > Verrucomicrobiota > Kiritimatiellia > RFP12 > UBA1067 > UBA1067. The sequence continues at coordinate 1,145 of JBGUVV010000101.1, read as the reverse complement.
CGTTGGAATCGGTATCGAACACCCAATCGTCAGAACGTCCGGCAACCATCTTGCCGAAATAACCCGAACGCGAAAGTTCGCGACAGAGGACATCCGCCTTTGGCAAAAACAGGTCGGCTTCGCAAATGAAGCAATCCGAATAAGCCATCTTGTCCGCGACTATTGCTACGGAATTGATGTTATTCTTCGTCGCATACTCTGCGTTGTGGACTAGGCGCACATTTGAATGCTTTTCCGCAAGAACATCAAACTGTTCCGCCTTGTAGCCCGTCACTATGTAGATTTCCGCAACGCCACGCTTCTCAAGAGCCGCAAGGACCGTCTCGATAAGCGGTGTGCCATCGACCTTCACTAGCGGCTTTGCCACAGTATCAGTCAAAGGACGCATACGGCTGCCCAATCCAGCCGCCATCAATATCGCAATCTCTTTCATGCCACACCAAGCGTCTTCATGTAGAGAGCCTTGTTCACCTGCGGCGGCTCCTTCGGGCGGCCAAGATCCTTGCGAGCACCCTTGGCAACCTTGATCTCCTTGAAGGTTGGCGCCCCTTCGCGGTTGTAGCCGCACGATGCCGCAATTGCAGGCAAATCAATTGCACCACCAACTGTAGGCTGTCCACCAACAGAATCATGTGCCGCGTTGTTGAATACGATGTGCGTTAGATTTGCGCATCCCGAAGAACCAACAATCGCCATATTGCCCATCTGCATGATCGACGCGCCGTCACCGTCAAGACAGTAGACGCGGCGATTCGGTTGCGCCTTTGCAATTCCCATCGCGATCATCGATGCATGCCCCATCGAGCCGACCGTTAGGAAGTCACGCGAATGATCTTGCCCAAGGCGCTCACGGGTCTCGTACACCTCGCGTGAAATCATGCCGGTCGTAGAAACGACAACAGCATTATCAGGTAGCGACTTCAAAACATCCTCAATCGCCTGTTCACGCGGAAGTGCCGCAATGTCTGGCTTCTTTTTCTGGAGCTTGTACTCAGCAAATAGTCCCTTTCTAACGATGAGCGCGACAGGGCGGGATTCCGCTTTCGCTCGTTCAACCATTTTCTGCGTCAAAGCTAACGCGACAGCTTCATCATCCGGCAGCACCTCCGTCGGAATATCAAGCGTCTCGAACAGCGATATGGTTA
>JBGUVV010000100.1:0-4458 GCA_045220525.1 Kiritimatiellia bacterium | reverse complement strand
GGCAGCGAGCGGGAAATACGCGCCCTTTGCAAGAAATGGGAGTCGGCTAACGCGGGTGGCTCGGCGCCGCCGTCAAACGTCCCCAATGTCCTGATTCTTCCTCACGCGGGGTGGGCGTATTCTGGCGAGATTGCATGGAGCGCGGTTCGCATGGTGCGCGGCGCCAAGTTCCGCCGCGTCGTCCTCCTTGCGCCAAGCCACCGCGCCTGGATCGAGAACCGTCTCGTCGCGCCGGAATCGGATGCGGTGGCGACTCCGCTTGGCGAGATAAAGATCGACCGCGACTGGCTCGACCGCCTCGCGCTCGTTGCGCCTGTAGCCCGAAACGACAAAGTGCATGCCGCGGAACATTCAACGCAGATCGAATACCCGCTCCTACAGCTTGCGCTTGGAAATGGATTTGCGATTGTGCCGTTGATCCTCGGCTCCTTCGGTCCGGACCAGATGGGAATGTGCGTCCGTGCGCTAACGCGTTTGATGGACGCGGAGACCTTGCTTGTCGTTTCGTCCGACTTTACGCACTACGGCGACGATTTCTCCTATACTCCATTCGGGAAGGGCGGCGGCGAGGATGTTCGCCGCAAGGTCGCTTCTTCCGACGACGAGGCGTTTGGACTTATTGCGAAGGGCGACGCCGACGGTTTTGCCGCGTTCATAAAGCGCACGGGCGCAACGATCTGCGGGCACGTTCCGATAGAGCTTGCGCTCCGCGCGTTCCCGCAAGGCACGTCGCTCGTTAGGCAGAAGTATGCGACATCAAGCGACGGGAGCGGCGACTATTCGCGCTTTGTCTGCTACGTTGCCGCGACGGGATGCGCGAAGTGGCAGGGCGATGGCAGTGCAGTTCTTTCCGCCGACGACAGGGCGTATCTTCTCTGCGTCGCGCGCGTGTCGATGGAACGCGCCGTGCGCTCTGGCAACTCTCCGGCATCCGTTCCGCGTTCCCAGTTGCCCATTCCCCAGAACCCGCCCAAGGCCACGCGGGCGAAGATGGGCGCGTTCGTCACCTTGAACGACAAGGCTACCGGTGCGCTACGCGGCTGCATAGGCGAGATCATGCCGATGCGTCCGCTCGTCGATGCGGTGGCAGCTCGCGCCGTTGACGCGGCGCTCAGGGACCCTCGCTTTTCGCCAGTCGCGGAGCGCGAGCTTGGCGGACTTCGCGTCGAGGTCTCGGCCCTGACGCCGCCGAAGCGCGTTGCGTCGTGGCGCGACATTGTTCTCGGGCGTGACGGCATGACGCTTGAGAAGGACGGGTGCTTCGCCGTCTTCCTTCCGCAGGTCGCTCCCGAGCAGGGCTGGGACTTGCCGACGACGCTATCCTATCTCTCCCGGAAGGCGGGGCTTCCGTCGGACGCTTGGCGCAAAGGCGCGACGTTCGAGACGTTCCAAGCCGAGGTCTTCCATGAATGACGCGGGCGAGGCCTGGTTTTGTCGTGTGATTCGCTGAAATCTGCAAGTTATCGGTTCTGATTTTACAACCTGAATGCGGTTGATTCGATTGCGCCCGGTAGTGTATAATACTCGCAGAATCAAATGAAATTGTTCGAAGACGATAATGTGAACCGCAGGTTTGGGCGGATGCAGTGGCGGATGCTTTTCGCCACGATGATAGGCTATACGCTTTTCTACTTCATGCGGAAGAACTTCTCTTTCGCCATGCCCGGGCTTCAGCAGGACTGCGGAATCTCAAAGTCGATGCTCGGAAACTTCCTCTTCTGGGGCGGAATCGTATATGGCCTTTCCAAGTTCCTGAATGGAGTCATCGGCGACAAGGTGAACCCGAAGAAGATGCTATGCCTCGGGCTTCTCGCCTGCACGCTTGTTAACGTCGCCTTTGGCTTCGCGCCGCAAATCGCCGCGCGATTGGGGAACGGGGAATGGGGAACGGGGAACGGCGGCATTCAGGCGCTCGCTTGGACGTTCGGCATTCTCCTCGTCGTCAACCAGTTCTTCCAGGGGACGGGCTTTCCTCCTTGCGCAAAGCTGATCGCGTTCTGGATTCCGCCGAAGGAGCTCGCGACTAAGATGAGCGTCTGGAACACGTCGCACTCGATAGGCGGCGGGCTTGTCGCAAAGATATGCGGCGTCATAATGGGGCTTGGCGCAATAGGTGCTGCCAACCAGGGCGTCGGCATGTGGAAATGGTGCTTCTGGTCGATGGCGATTCTCGGCTTTCTCGGGCTCCTTCTTATGCTTGTATGGCTCCCTGGCACTCCTAAGGACGAGGGACTTCCCGACCTGCCTGGGACAGAAGAAGTTGGAGAAAATAGTTCGAGTTCGAGAAAGGATGTAAACCACCACTCTCCAGCTCCAACTCAAACTCAAACCTCCAACTCCTTGAAGATGGTCTTCCTGAATCCTGTGATCTGGATGCTTGGGCTCGTGAACTTCACGATAAACGCCGTGAGGGCGCTTGTGGCGGACTGGGGACCTACCATGCTCCAGGAGGCTAAGGGGCTTGATCCAAGCGAGACGGGGACCGTCATCATGCTTTTCGAGTTCGCCGGAATTGCTGGGATGCTTTTCGCAGGCTGGGCGACGGACAGGTTCTTCGGCGGCCGAGCCCCGCGTCTTTGCGTGTTCCTCATGGCGCTTACGGCGGCGTTGCTCGTCGGGTTCTGGCTGCTGCCCGCCGGGATTGCGGGGGCTGCGGCGCTCTGCCTGGGCGGTTTTTGCCTCTACGGGCCTCAGGCATTGACGGGCGTTACCGCGACGAATTTCGCGACAAAGCGCTTTGCCGGAACTGCGATAGGCTTTATTTCGCTCTTCTCGTATGTCGGCGTGTCTGTCGCCGGAAAGGTCTGTGGGAGCCTCGCGCAGTCTTCCGGAGGGTGGCGGCTGCCGGTCTTGGTGATGGTGGCCACTGCCGCCGTCGGCGCGGCGCTTTTCGCCTGCCTCTGGCCGGCCCGCGCCAACGCATACGAAAGCTCAAATTGAGTTTCCAGACGGCCCGAATATGGTATAATACGTACCATATGACGGCGAAAAGATACTCGGCGGAGGTCTCGTCGTTTGGTTCCGCAGATTTCATGAAGGGTTAACCGCAAAAAACGTGTAACCTTTCGAAGGTTGGCGTGTAGGCAAGTCGAAAGCTGACGATCAAAGAGCAGAAAGGAGACTGATAGACCATGGCACTTGACATAACCCTTGCCCAGTTCAACAAGATAGCGAGCGGCGACTACAACGCCGGACAGATCGACATCAAGGTCGGCGACAACGGTCAGGCCGAGCTCGTCAAGATCAACAACCACGTCTGGAAGACGAGCAAGAACAACGTCATGCTCTCGCAAGAGCGCATTTTGGAGGTCAAGGAGGCGTTCATCAATGCGCTTGACAAGGCGAAAGTCCCGAAGGAGAACATGGACAGGATCCGCGAAAGGCTCGGCCTCCCCGCGGAGATGGACGTCGCCACCAGCCAGGATCAGCGCGCGAACGTGCTGAAGGCGCGCTATATGCCGCTTTCCCGAGCACTTGTCAGGGAGCTTCTCGACCAGTACGCGAAATACGGCAGGGGCTACACGCGTGAGTCCCAGAAAGACGTCTCCTACGACGACTGCGTGGCGGCGTGGGACACTACGAAGATGAGCAAAAGCCATGCGACCACGCGCGACAGGACAAACTTCGTCACGGAGGGCAAGTACATCCAGAGGGGCGATGCGACGGGCACGAACTACGCCATTACGGACGCCATGTCGGTTCTCTCCACGTCGCGCAGCCTTGCGGAGCTCGAAACCGCCCGCAACAACCGCATTACCGGCGAGAACGCCGTGAACGACAAGGCCAAGCAGCACACGGCCCTCGTCAACTCCTTCCAGCGTCTCGTCGCCGAGGCGCTCAAGATGCTCCCGGCGAGCGTGCGCGAGTCGAGCGAGTTCAGGCTCGCCGGCGAAAGCGTGAAGCTGGTCAAGGACGACAACGGCTCCATCAATGCCATTTTCGGCAAGGGCAAGCTGGCGACGACGGTCAAGCTCGGCATGGACGCCTCCGCCTACGTCGCGAACCTTCTGGGCCGTGCGGTCGCAGACTTGAAAACCATAGGCGACTCCGTGATGAACGGCATTCTCGGCATGGTCTACGACAACGACCTCGAGGGAGGTCTCGTGGCAAGCGAAAAGTCGAGTCTCACGCGCCAGCTTTCCGCGCTCGTTCTCGCGGAGAAGTCGGGCTGGAAGGTGGAAGCGGACGATTTCGTAAAGGGCAACTACAATACGGGCATCCTCCAGGAGATGGCCGAGCGCGCCCTTTCGGGCGAGGATGTCGGCGACTCGAAGGCAAAGCTCGACGCCTACCACGAGAAGCTGAGAAGCGACAACGCCGGACTCCCCGAAGAGATGAAGCTGATGCTTGAGAAGGTGGCGACCGTCCCGTTCGAGAAGCCGAACGCGGGCGACGGCGAGTTTGTCGTCAAGGCGCCCGTCACCGGCGACATCAACAATGTCGTAAAGTCGATGCCGC
>JBGUVV010000099.1:0-5729 GCA_045220525.1 Kiritimatiellia bacterium | reverse complement strand
AAGTGGCAGCAGTCGTTCCAGTATAGCGTAGGAGACGGATTTCTCTTTGACAACGTGCGGATTGCGGTGTCGTCAAGGAATCTTGGCGCGGCCGCGGGGATTCCGGCCATCGAACTTCGCAAGGCGTTGGCGGAAGGAGACGCCGTGTCCGATCTTGTCGTGCATGCGGACGGACGGTCTGCGGCTACAGTTCCGGCGACATTCTCTTTTCGCAGGGAATCGTCGGCGCTTATTGTAGAGGTGGAGGTCCAGTCTTCTGGCGCGGAGTGTCGTGGAAAGCCGACGTCTGCTTGGACCGGCGACACAGTTGAAATCGTGCTGGATCGTCCAAGCGGCGGGAATGTGCGCACTCATGTCGCATTCAACGACGCTGGAGCCAAGTACACCGACGCCGGAGAGGGACGCGGCAATGCCGACTGGACGGTTGACGTCAGCCGTTCCGAGAATAGCCTGCGGTGGAAAGCGCGTCTTCCGTTTGCATTTCTCGGGCTTGCCGGCGACGAATCTGAAATCGCCGTAAACTTCGGGCATGGCCGCGCGTCTCCGCGAAGTTTCGACAGTTGGGTTGGCGGCGGGGAGTTCCGCGACCCGTCGAAGGGCGGTCTCTTGTTGTTCTCTTCCTACGCGGAAGCGTTGCGCCGCAAATATGGCATCGAGTCCGAAGTTCGCACCCGCAAGGAGTTTGACGCCTCGAGGCGCACGGCAGAGGAGAAGATGCTTGCGGGGAAGTTTGAGAAGCTCAGGGAGGCGAGGTTTTCCGTTGCGCCTGTCTCTAATGTCTCGGACTGGTCGCAGCCGTATCTCCCAGAGGCAATCTTCGATCCGCCGCGAGAGATAAGGTTGTCTGCGGCGATAAACGAAATGCGCGCACTACCTATCGCTGTTGCAAATCTCACCGACAGGCCAGAAGACTATCATGTTATTCTCGAGACAACTGAAAACGAAAAGGCGGGGCGTTTCGGGCTGGAGGGATTTCCCTCCGGACAAATTGCCATTAGGCGCGGCGTGCGCGTCAGGGACGTGAAAACGGCAGATCCCTCCACGCGGTTTGATCCTTTGCCTTTGATGGATGAGGGTGGTTTCCTGTCCGTGCCGCCGAAGGAGGCTGGCCTCGTCTGGATCGATTTTGACTGCACCCGCGCAAGGCCTGGCGTCTACCGCGGCAGGCTGCGCATCGTGCCGCTCTGCGAACAGGGCGGCTATTCGAAGGGCGTGTATTCCGGCAAGCGGCAGACACTTCCGGTGACGCTCGAGGTTGTTGATGCCGAGATTCCAATGCGTCCGGCGAAGCCTGCCGCATATTTCGGACGAGCCTCATCTGCGGATGAGTTTGAGATGGCGTTCATGGCGGGGGCAGAGGACTTCCAAGTCAATACATGGGCGGTGCGTTTCGCACAGGACGCCTCCGGCGACCTGGATCTGTCGCGTCCGCTGCCGGAGTTCACCAACGAGCAGCAGCGCGTGCGCAACCACCAGAAGTGGGCGGAGCGCCATTTCTTCAGGCCGAAGTTCCATTGCGTCTTCTCGGCGATGTACGCCTGTTGGGACATTTACGGCGGCAAAGACGACGAGGTTCGCTTCCGGCGGGTATGGCCGCAGTATCTTCGTGGCCTGAAACGGCTGATGAACGACTCTGGCGTTCCAGACGAGGACTATTTTGTCGAAGTGTATGACGAACCGTCCGCAAGCCTGATGCCGCGGCTGACAGAAGCCATGCGCATGGCAAAGCTGGAATGCCCGACGATGCGCCTTGGGCTGGTGCTTTCGGCTCAGCGACCGCCTCTCGATGATCTCAAGTCAATCTCGCAGTTCACCGATGTCTGGGATTTCTGGCAGGGGGCGTATTTCGGCAACGATGCGTACGGCGAGTGGGTGAAAGCGCAGAAGGCGAGCGGCCGGGAAATTCGCTTCTACAAGTGCGACACCTCTCCGCGTGCGCCGCTGCTGCAGTACTACCGCCACCACGCCTGGTTTGCCGAGAAGCACGCCCTTGACGGCGCCGACATGTACATCTGGGCGGACGGCGGCGACCGGAGCGAAGAGCGGGCATTTCAGGAGATATCGTACGGCGGGCTTGTCTTCCGCTGTTCCGGCAAGGCGATTCCGTCGTTGCGGCTCATGGCTCTGCGTGAAGGCATTACCGACTTGAAGTTTCTTGAGGCGCTTCGCAGGAAACGTTCGCGCAGCGGAGATTCTGAGCTTTCCGCGTTTATTGATTCCTCCGTAGGCGAGGTTCTGTCGAAAGGCGCCAACGACGCCGGCGCCCCCGACAGGTGGAGGGAGAAGGCGAGAGAACTGCTCTCTTCGGCAGGGCGAAAGGGAAGGCGATGATCCCTGCGCTGCTCGCCGTTTTCGTAGGCGTGTTTCCACCGGGATCGGCAGAAGACCCTGCAGTGGTCGCGCCAATCTCGCCGACGGCGAAGCCCGTCGCCTTCTGGTGGGACGACGAGGCGTTCCACGCCGGAGACAGAACGGTGCCGTGGAATGAGCTTGGCGTCGTTCCGACAAATGGCGCGACGTTCAAGCTCCCCATGGGGACGTATGAGGGCGACAAGGTAGTCCTAAGCGCCACGCTCGACCGCAGCGCTCCTCGTCTGCGCGTGGATTCCTTCGGAAAGTTCGGAGGCGGAACTTTCGACGCAAAGGTGTCTGTTCGTCCTCAGAAGGACTGCAACTACCGTGCGTTTTTCGGCGCGCAGGGACAGTCCCTCAATTACGTCAGCAACTTCAAGACGATTCCTGCGCGCGCGGGAGTGGAGTCGTCGGTGCGATTCAGCGGATCTGCCTCTTCCAACGGCGGCACTGGTTGCCGGATATACGAGGAGAAGGGCGAGCGAACTCTCTACCACGCCACTGGCTGGTACCGCGCCGAAGGTCTACTGTACGACTACCAGTTCGTGCAGACTGACAGGGAACGGCTTCGCATGGAAGTCGTCTCCAAGACGTGGGCAGACCCCAAGTCGCCGCGGACGTATCGCCTTCGTGTCACGGCCCGCGACCTGCATAGCGACGAGCCTGTAGCATGGACGCGGGAAGCTGGCCTTTCAAAGGGCTGGAACCGAAAGATCGAGAGTTTCTTTGATGTCTCTGACCTGCCCGTCGGATTCTACTGGATGCATCTTGAGTATCTTGACGACACGGGCAAGGTTGTACAGACGGACCGCTTCCGCTATTTTCGCGCGCCGGAGAAGATGCCGTGGGACGGCACGACGCTTGGCGACGACGACACGGTGCCGCCTCCGTGGACGTTGCCGGAGTTCGGGTCCAACGGAGTCTTTCGCTGCTGGAACCGTTCTATCGCCCTTGGCGGACGGGGACTTGTCACCTCGATCATGAACGGCGGAAAGGAGATGCTCCTTGAGCCTGTCGAACTGCTCATCGACGGAAAGCCTCTTGATTTTGACGTCGCGCTGGAGACGCAGCGGGTTTCTTCGGCTGTATATCGGCTCACGGCCCGGTTGGCGCCCGTGGAGGTTCGCGCGCTCTGCGACTTCGACGGCTATTTGCGCTTCTCTATCATCTATCAGCCTGGCGTTGAAGGTCTTGCGGCGCGGATTCGTCTGCGCCGCGACGGTGTCTGCGCATTTGACGACGGTGCGTCCGAGGACAGCAAGGACTATCTGGGCGATGGCCGTGCGCTGGATCGTACAGTTGATCTTCTGAAGAGCCATTGGTGGTGGGCTGGCGGCGAGAAAGGGCTTTGCGGGGGGATTGTCTCGCTTCGGGGCACGCATCTTCGCAATCCAGGACGAGGGTTGCGCGTTGTCGCGGATAGCGACGCCCTGACACTGACGATGAACCTTGTAGATGAACGGTACGCCGGCCCCGGGCCTAGGACCGTCGCGATGTATCTTGAACCGACGCCGACTAAGCCAAGAAATGCGGCTTTCGCGGCAATGCCGAGAAACAAGGTGACTGCTTGGACGGGACATCTCTGCGAACACTTCGAGCTTAAGTATCCCAGCTTTGAGGTTAAGGAAAAGTTTGCGAAGTTCGGCGAGCAGCTCAAGGCCGGCAAGCGCGTCTTCTTCTACAACGCCTCCCACGCGAGATCTCCGGACGATCCGTTCTGGGGCTGGTTCGGCAACGACTGGATGAGCGACACATCGGCTGCGAACTACGCGCACGAGACGCCGCGTCCCGAATACGACAGAACCAAGTCCGGGCGCTGGCAGTACACTTGCCTCAATTCGAAGAGCTGCTTCGAGTCGAAGCTCTGGGGCGTCAACTGGTATCTGAACGAGCCACTGCCGGAGGCGAAAGACCTCTACTTCGACCTTGCGAACCCGAGGCCCTGTCCGAATCCTAACCACGGCTGTGCGTGGACGGACGACTTCGGACGGAAAATGCACGACGAGGACTTTGACGCCGTCCGCGATTTCCACAAGCGAGTCTGCCGCATTGTGCGCGCCAAGAACGCCGACGGGCTTCTCTATGGGCATCTAACCCGGGCGCGCAAGCCAACGGACTCGTTTTTCGACTACCTGACGATGGGCGAGACGCTCGCCCGCCGCGTCAGCTGGCAAGATAGCTACTTCGACATCTTCACCCCCGAATACATGCAGGCGAACTACGTGCCGCGGGTGATGGACGCGGTAATAGGCGTTCCCGCGCAATTTGCGCGCTGGCGCAGCGCGTGGCGTCCTGAGCTGATCCGCACCTACAATCCGCGCGAGCCGAAGCTAGACAGGGCGATTCGCCATTTCATAGCCTACCTCAAGATACACGGTTTGACGCCAGAGGACAACAACATTCCGCAGCATGTGCCCGTCGAGGAATCCTATGCGTCGCTCGGCGCCGTTCGCAGCGAGTGGTCCTACTTCCGCCGCGATGCGTCGCCTGTCAGGCTTTCGAGTCCCGGGCCGCGCCAGCTCTGGAGCTGGACGACTGGCGATGGACGCGGAGTGCTCGTCTTGCTGAACGACACGGACGCGGCTGTCCGCCAGACGGTTTCCATTGAAGGCGTCGCGGAGAAGGGGCGTGAGGTCATCGACGGCACGGAATTCGACTTCTCGTCTGGTTCGTGCACGTTCGACTTGCCGGCTCGGACTGCTCGATTCGTCAAGTTCGAGGGGATGCCGAGTGGCCCTGCGCATGGATATGAAATTGATCTCCCAGCCGACGCCAAGCCGCACGAAGTCACGGCGGCAGGGGAACTTGACTCGTATCTCTCGAAGATTTCCTCGGGTCCCGTTTCGGTGGGAGGGAGGAGCCCTGCCGTATTCCACGTTGGCGACACAAAGTTCGCCGTAGATAAAGGACTTGGCTCCGCCAACATGGATGACGAAGCGTGGATCGTAAAGTCATTTGGCGGCGATGTCGTACTCAACGGCGGTGGACCGCGCGGCGCCATATACGCTGTGGCGCATTTCCTTGAGGACAGGTGCGGCGTCCGCTGGTGGTCGGAAACGGAAGAGCGAGTTCCCGCGCCTACTCCGCTCATGTTCGAGCCTCTTGACGACCACGGGCGGCCGGCATTCCGCGGCAGGGACATATCGCCAACGAAAAACGGCGTCGAAAGCTCTATCCGGTATTCCGTCCTAAACCGCCTGAACTGCAGACCGTGGGGTTGCACGGCCGAGCTGCGCGCCAAGTGGGGCTGCGGACGCCTTGACGTCGGTGCGCCCGTGGCGTCACATACGTTTGGCCGCCATATCCCCGCCGAAAAGTACGGCAAGGATCATCCCGAATGGTTTGCCTACTCGACAAACGCCGCGAAGAGGATTTTG
>JBGUVV010000098.1:0-2103 GCA_045220525.1 Kiritimatiellia bacterium | reverse complement strand
CCATCACAAGGCGGTCTATTCCAAGGGCAACGCCCGAAGCGGAGCCTATCTGCGGCAGCACGGAAAGGAATTCGCCGTCTATCGGATAGTCCGCTTCTCCAAGGGCAAGGCGCGTCTTTCTCGCCTTGTCGAAGCGACGGCCCTGCTCGTCGCCGTCGCAAAGCTCCGAAAACGCATTGGCAAGCTCCATTCCGTTCCAGTAGAACTCCCAGCGCTCCGCAAACCGATCCCCGTCGCCAGCCAACGACACCTTCGCAAGCGAGGCGGCCTCCGGCGGATAGTCCGAAAGAAAGACTCCGCCCCCTATCTCTGCAATCGCGGGCTCTATCTTCTCGGCCATGTCGAAGTCGAACCTGTCGCCGTTCCACTCCCCTTCCCACGGATCCCAGCCTGCGTAAGTCATGTATGCCTCGCGTACGCGGAGCGTGCGAAACTCGCCCTTCACGCCAAGCGCGGCCAAAAGCCCTGCAAGGTCGTCTCGCGTCGCCAAGTAGTCCGCTCCTCTGCGATACCACTCGAGCATGGTAAACTCAGGCCGGTGCCTGTCGCCCCTTTCGCCTTCACGGAAACATGGCCCGATCTGGTATATGAGATCCATTCCTCCTGCAAGGAGCTTTTTCATCTGCAGCTCCGGCGATGCCCTGAGATAGCCGCCGCCGACTACCGGCGGGCAGTCGATGTGCTCCTCCGGAGCAGGAGCCGCTATGCGGACGTCGGTCTCGACTTCGACAAACCCCAAGTCGTCGAAGAACCGTCGTATCTTCCCGACAATCTTCGCCCTCTCGCGCAGCGCGTCGATGTTCATCCAAATTTCGAGAGGTGGCGCGAAAACGCCTCCCCAAGCCTTGTTTCAAGCCACGGAACGACATTCCAGTAGTCGCGAAGGCCGAGATACTCCCCGACCGGCCCGGGTTGCCCCGGTCTTACGCCGTATTCGCACTTGAGCATTATGTTCCGCGCCGTCGCCTCCGAAGAGACAAACTCCACCACCTGCGACCTGTAGCCCATTATGCGCATTATCATCGCCCTAAAGGAGTCAGTCAGTATGTCGCACAGCCTCTCGCGCAAGATCCCCTGCCTAAGCAGCCCGGCAAAGTCCGCCTCAGGCCGAGACCTGCCACCGCCCTGGCCTATCGCCTTCTGCAGCTCGTGCTGGCAGCACGGGGCGCTGAGAACATAGCGAGCCTTCCACTCCACCGCCTTCGCAAGCGCCTCGTCCGTCGCGGTGTCGCAGGCGTGGAGCGAGACTACCATCGTCGCGGCAGACGGAGGGGTGAAAGCGGAAATGTCGGACTCGACGAAGACAACCTTGTCGGAGATGTCGAGCTGCGCGGCCATGCGACGCGCCGCCGCGATTACGTCGCCTCGCCTGTCAACGCCAAATACGCGCACGTCGGGATAGCCAAGGGTCATCGCAAGGTAGTAGTAGAGGCTTATCGTGAGATACGCCTTTCCACAGCCGCAGTCGACTACCGTAAACGGCTTTTCGGCATCTCCCGACGAAGGGACGTGTCGCCCCACGACATCGCCCACGTTGCGCAGGAACTCGTTGACCTGGTCGTACTTGCCGCGCATCGACGCCCTGACGGCGCCGCTACGGTCGGCAAGCCCAATCGCCTGCAAAAGCGCAAACGAGTCGAAAGAGGTGAGCGGGGTGTTCTTAACGCGGTCGTGAGGGCGCACGGCGGCTTCGCGGTTCATCTCGGCCGAACGAGATACCATCACGCGCCCCTTTTTCGTGACACGCACGTGCAGGTCGCCCGTGGCTGTAATGAGATGGAGCTCCCGTGCGCCAGACTGCCGGACAAAGTCGTCAATGAGCTCTGCCGCGCCATCCGCAGGAAAGTTCTTCACCTGCACGCGGCCGCCCGCCGACGTCTCGAACTGGAACATCTTCGCCCCGCCTATCTCGACGGGGCGCATCGACATCTTGGTCACCTCTCCCCCGCGGCGGACGCTCTGGACGATCTTCATAAAGCCCTGGCCGAAGACGCGCTCGCGAATCTCGCGCTCCAACGCCTCGCCAAGCCCGCCGCTCTCGTTTTCGTCTAAATCCATGTCATGCTCCATGCGCATATTCGAATGCAATCAATTATGCCAAAA
>JBGUVV010000097.1:0-2726 GCA_045220525.1 Kiritimatiellia bacterium | reverse complement strand
GGTTCTCCGCACTGCGCTTCCGGGCGCGGATTCCGCCGGATACTACATGGTCTCTCGCTTTTCCGATTTCCTCCACTATCTTGCCTTTCCGCTGTTGCTCGTCATGTTCCCCTACACCGCGGCGGCGGCGAAGCGCGGAGAGGAGACTCGGCCGTTCGTCGTCAGGTGCTCGGCGGTCACACTCGTAGCTGCGGCTGTTATGGCGGTGGCGTATGCGTTTTGGGGAAAAGAGCTTCTTTTCCTGATGCCGCACGGATCTGACTACGCGGCATATTCGCGCCACATGCCGCTACTTGTCGCAGCGACTGCGCTGACGTCGTGCCAGATATTCTACACGAACTCGGAGGTCTCGGCTGGGCGCTTCGGCTTTCTCCTGTGGCTTGTGCCGCTCCACGTGGCATATCCTGCGCTCCTGTGCATCGCCTCTGCGCGTGGATTTGTCGCCACGATTGACGCTTATCTCGTATGGATCGTGGCGGTGTCGGCGCTTAGGTTTGCGTTTTCGTCGCTTGCCCTCGTTTTCCAAGTTCGCGGCAGGTCCACGTGACCAAGCCGTCCATTATTCTCCGCGCGTCGAATTCGGCGGCGAATCCGTCGCAATCCCATGGGGTCGCAAGGTCGCGGCGGACGCGCTCGATTGCGTCGCGCAGAGAATCGGCGCTTCCGGCTTCGTAGTGCGCTCCCGCGCCGTGGGCTTTTACGAGCTCTCCGGCTTCGCCTCCCAGGCTTTCGATGACCTTTAGGGACGCCTTTGCGTAGTCCGCGATTTTCCCGGGGACGCCAACGCAGCTTTCAGGAAACATTGGAACGACACCGATGTCGCATTCCGCAAGGAGCTTAGGCAGTTCTTCGGCTCCCATGTAGCCCCTGAACCTCACCTTGTCGCCAAGGCCCGAGGACTGCACAAGTGCCTCGAGCGCTGGTCTGTCGGGACCGTTGCCCGCGAGGTCGAGCGTTGCGCCGTCAGTCTTGGCGACGGCCTCGACGAGCGTCTTGAGGTCGTATGAAAGCCCCATGTTGCCTGCATAGACGAGGCGAAGCGCATCGTTGCGGCGCTCTTTCCTCGCGGCGGGTCTCCCCGCCATGTCGATGCAGTGCGTTGCGAGGAACGACGGAGCCTTGGATTTGTATGACGCCGCAAGGTCGAGGTATCGCCTTGAGACTGCGCATATGCCGTCGGCGCCGCGGTAGATCCTGCGTGCGGCGCAGCGCATTGGCCAGAGAAGGGGGCGCGGCAGTATGCGCTCGAACGTTTCCGGCCAGGCGTCGTTCACGTCCGCGACGAACAGGGCGCCGCACTCTTTCGCGAACTTCATCGCGCTCCCGCAGAGGCCGAGCGGCGGCATGCTTGCGACGACGAGCCCCGGGACATGCCCGCACCGGCGTGATGCCGCGAGCCAGTCGCTTGCAAGGCGCAGATGGCTCCTGACACGCGCGAGGCAGATGTTGCGTGGATACGGCAGCGTGGGCACCATGCGGACTTCGATGGAAGTGGCGCCGCACCCTGGCGCAACTACCACTCGCTTGCGCTTCATCGCATGGGAGAAGTCGCTTGTCCAGTATATGACGTCGTGCCCCGCCCTCGCGAACGCCTCGGCCATGAGCCAGTAGCGCTCGGGGCGCAGGCCCTCGAGCGGGGTGTTGTAGAAGGGGTTTACGAGCCAGACTGTCATTGCGAACAAGTAGTTTGCCGTAGATTCTACCACGTGGCGCCGTTTCTCGTCAAGCATGTCGTTTCCGACTTGCTTTGGAGGTTCCCCATTTTGAGGCATGAAAATCGCCGTGTGGCATTGCGGCGTCGCGGCGGGGTTGCCTTCGTGGGCGCTGACCGCCCGACCCGTTTTTCGACGGTCCCCCTGGCATGGCATACTTTAGGTGAATAAAGCGCAAGGCTTTTGCTGACCGCCTATGCCAAACAGAGGTGAATTAGGGCGTCGCCAGCCATGCCAGACCGTCGAAAAGTCTCCCGTGCGGCCATCGCCCACTCCGGCAACCTCCACGCCTGTGAACGAAACTGCCGCGATTTTTCAAAACCGCCGCGCTTGATTACGGGCGCGGCGATGTGGTATATTATAATTTGAGGCGTCGGGCGAGATGACGACGGCGGGCAGAACCTGCAATAAGCTCACCACCGGGCTGAAGAATTGAGAATGGAAAGTTGAGAGTGTAGAATGAGCTAACCGCAATTCTACATTCTACAATATCAACTCTTCATGCATCTCTTGATCTTTGTGGCTAACTCTCACCCCGCAAAGTTGAAATCAGGAATTAGAGTCTCGTAATCCTGTCAACTCTGTAAATCCTGTCTGAAAAACCAAACCAAAAATTTGGTATAATCTGCATGTGGCATGATTGACTTCTTGACAGGGCTTCTTGTTTTCTGCGCGGCAGTGACTGCTGTCGCGGCTGCGATTGCAGCCGCGAAATGTAGAATTGAGAATGGAAAATGTAAAATGGTGGAAGTCGCGCCTCGCGCGACACCGCAATTCTCCATTCTACATTCTAAACTCTCAATTCACACAGCGGTGTTCGTCTTCTTCGCCGCGATTGCCACGCTCTCCGCACAGAAGACGAAC
This sequence comes from Kiritimatiellia bacterium, assembly GCA_045220525.1. GTDB lineage: Bacteria > Verrucomicrobiota > Kiritimatiellia > RFP12 > UBA1067 > UBA1067. Next base: position 150 of record JBGUVV010000097.1, on the reverse strand, counting down.
TCGCCGCCGCTTCGCGGCGCAAGTGTAGAGCTCCACAACTCTACACTCTACACTCTCAACTCTCAACTTTCCCCCAGCCATGTTCTTGCCAGGGTCGGGACGAACGAGACGTTCTCGTTTGCCGCGCCCGAGCCCTCCGCAGTCCAGCGC
>JBGUVV010000096.1:0-3024 GCA_045220525.1 Kiritimatiellia bacterium | reverse complement strand
AGGTCTTGAACATAGACCCGGCGGTAGTAAAGCGGATAGTGTCGGTGGCGTCCGGCAAGACGCAGACGCGATCTTCGGTTGTCTATTCTCGTGAGCGCAGGGCGTGGAACGTGGAGGGCGACGATGCAACAGGGGAAGCGGACGAGAGGGCCGTGCAGGAGCTTCTTCAGGCGATAAACCCCCTCAGGGCGGATCGCGTGGTCGCCCTTAGGGTGACGTCTGCCGATCTTGCGAAATACGGCTTGGAGAATCCGGCCTACGTCATATCCGTTGATCAGGAGCAGGAAGGCTCTGTGCGGCGCAACATTCTTGTCGGCGCCAAGTCAGGGAAAGGGCGCTATGCCACGGTGGGGTCTTCCGACGCCATATTCCTCATTCCGGAAAAGACCGTCCTGAAGCTTGTCGCGCCACTTGTCGTGGAAAATATGCTATAATAGGCGCGATGAAAAACGGTCTTGCGGTAGTTCTTGCGGTGTTTGCGCTGTCCGCGTCGGCGGAGAAGCTGCCGTATTCCCGCTACCAGGTCATTGTCGACAGGCAGATGTTCGGCGCATTGCCGAGGGGCTTCGACCCAACGAAGATGCCAAGCGACGTCGCCAAGACGAACCAGAAGGAGCTGACCAAGGAGCAGGAGGCTCTGAAGAGCGCTGTTCATTTTTCCGTAATAAACGTGACGCCGTCAGGTGAAATAGAGGTCGGGTTCTCCGACCTTTCCGACAAGGCGACGCCGCGTCACTACTTCCTCAAGGTGGGAGAGTCGCAGAACGGGTGGAGCGTCGAAAAGGCAGACGCCGAGACCGCGACGGTCACGCTGTCGAAGGACGACATAGTCCTCGACCTTTCGCTTGGCGAGAATTCCGCAAACGGCAGCGGCTCCATAAAGAAGACGGCTTCCGGCTCGGCCCCGCGTGCGTCGTCAGGGTTGCTTGGCGGCAATTACATGACGGCTCGCCAGCGCAGGGAGCAACGCGATCTCGAGTTTCAGAAGAGGTCCATGGACCTCGAAAAGGCGAAAGAGGAACTTCAGGCGGACAAGGAGGAACGCGAGCGCAGCCGCGAGGCGCTAAGGGCGCAGCTGAGCGAGCTCAAGGACGCAATCCAGAGGGTCCGCAAGAACAACAATGAAGAGCCGGGGAGGGGGTCCTCGGAGTCCGACGGAGCCGGAGGCAATGAGAACAACGACGCTCAGTGAGTTTCAGTCGTCCCTGCGCGAGACGGGGTCGTATTCCACCGCCGAGGACTGCCGAGCGCCGAAGCGGGCCTCTTCAGGCGCATTGACGACCCTTAGGTATTCACTGGGCGTTGCGAGGGTCTTTCCCCTGTGCGCCATATACGAGCCTCTTGGCAAGCTCACCACGCACAAGTGGGCGGAGTTCTGCCTCTCGTCGGTCACGGCGGCCGAACACCTTGGCATGAACGTGTTCGTCGAGGGGTTCGAGAACAGGCTCGCGGTAAAAGGCCCGGTCGTGTATCTCTGCAACCACATGTCCATGGCCGAGACGATCCTGCTGCCGCCGACCCTCCTTTCCTTCGGCCCGTTCAGCTATGTCGCAAAGGCGTCTCTCGCCCATCTTCCCTTCCTCGAGAAGGCGGCCGAACACATGAGGATGGTCCCCATAGGGCGCAAGTCGCCGAAGGAAGACTTGATAGGGATTCTCCGAGTCGGCACCGAGCGCATAGTCGGAGGCGACAGCTTCCTCATCTTCCCGCAGGGGACTCGGTGCGAAGTGTTCAGCCGGAAACGCTATTCTTCCATAGGCGCAAAGCTTGCGGAGCGCGCCGGCTGCCCGGTGATGCCGATAGTCGTGGATACGCGCTGCCAGCCAACGAGGAAGTCGGGCCTTCTCAGGAAGGTGCTGAAGGACTTTGGCCCAGTCGACCCTTCGCACGACATACGCATTGCGTGCGGGCCTGCTATTCCCTGCGGGAAATCCAGGGAGATGCACGAGGCGGCGTTTGACTGGATGGCTTCTAAACTCGAATCCTGGGGACTCCCGACCGAAAGATGAGCATGATCTCCATAGCCTGTTGCCTGGCGCTCGGCGCGCTGACGTGGTATCCTTCCGCAGATTGGGACGACGAGCCTGATCCCATCGCGGACCCTCGCGCGCGCAAGGGCGGAACGGTCCGCTTCAGCGGCGCCCAGCCGCCGAAGAGCTTCAACGCCTATGTCGACAACAACTCGTACACGAGGATGACCTTCGATTTGATGTACGAGAATCTCATAGGGGTGGATTCCTCGACTCTTGAATTCGTCCCGTCCCTCGCCCGTCGCTGGGCGGTCTCGGAGGACGGCAACGAGTTCGTCTTCATAATCGACGGCAGGGCGCACTGGTCCGACGGCCGCCCCGTTACGGCGCACGACGTCAAGTGGACTTTCGACACGGTAGTCGCCCCGACAAGCGACACGGGCCCGTGGAAGACGACGCTTGCCGCATTCGAAAGCCCGATTGTGGAGGACGAGCGCACGGTGCGCTTCCGCAAGAAGCCGGGAAGCGCGAAGGACTGGCGCGACGTCATGCACTGCGGGATGTTCTGGGTGCTTCCGTCGCACTTCTTCGGCGGGAAGGACTTCAACAAGCTCGACCTCGAGGGCGCGGTAGTGGGAGGCGCATACCGCATCTCCCGCGTTGAGGAACAGGTGGAGACCGAGCTTTCGCGTGTCGACGGCTGGTGGCGGCGCGACCTGATCGGCTGCCGCGGCGTGTGCAACTTCGACAGGATAGTGCTTCGCTACCATGCCGACCTCGAGAACGCCTTCGAGGCGCTCAAAAAGATGTCGATAGACGTCTATCCTGTCTATACGGCGCGAATAATGGCTCAGGAGGCCCGCGGCGAGAAGTTCGACAGGAACTGGATTCTGAAGCGCCGCGTGAGGAACCACAGGCCCGCCGGGTTCCAGGGCTTTGCCATGAACGTGCGCAGGAAGCCGTTCGACGACCTGCGCGTCCGCCAGGCGATGTCCCATCTCATCGACCGTGCGACCATGAACCGCACGATGATGTATAACGAGTATTTCATGCT
>JBGUVV010000095.1:0-2257 GCA_045220525.1 Kiritimatiellia bacterium | reverse complement strand
GCTTCGATATCCGCTCTTCCAAGGCACGCGCAAACGGCTGATTGGCTAGAGTTTCGATTACCTTCGCGACAAGGCAATAACCCCAGGGGCTGTAGATGAACTTCTCCCCAGGCGCAGCGACAAGCCGCTCGCGGAGAACCAGCTCATAGTTCTCGTCAACAGTCATCGCGTTTGCCGGATACCGCACATGCCCTTTGCGGAAGCCCGCTGTGCAGGAAAGCGCCTGGCGCACCGTCACGCCCGGCGCTGCGTCGCCTAGATACTCCCTGACCGAACGGTCTAGGTCAAGCCTGCCCTCGGCGGCGTATGTCAGGGCAAGCGCCGAGGTGAAGACCCTTGTGAGACCTCCAATGGGGAATACTGACTCGTCCACACCGGGTTCGCGGCTCTCCGCGTACGATCCGGCGGACACTGTCTTTGGCTCGACGGCGCCGGGAACCCAGACTTCGGCCGTGCAGCCGGGCGGCACCGTGTATTCCCAGACCCACCTGCCGTCCGTCTCGAAGCGCCAGCGGCTTTCTACGAATCCATGACGGGTGCGGTACTTCGCCGACACGCGTCCGAGCCGGATATCTGGTCTCGGACGCAGGACGAAACGGCGCATGCCTGGGCTTCCATCCGCTTCGCATATCCCAGCAAGCGACGAATACATCCAGCCAAGCACCGCCCCGTAGGCGTAGTGGTTGAAGCTGTTCATGCTCACGGGTCCGAAGCCGTTCTCCTTTGTGTAGCTGTTCCACCTCTCCCAGATTGTCGTCGCACCCTGGTCGATCGAATAGAGCCAGCTCGGCTCCTTGCGCTGCAGAAGAAGCGTCACCGCGAGCTCGTTAGCCCCGTTGTCCGACAGCACGTCCAGCAGAATCGCCGTTCCCAGGAATCCCGTCTGCAGCCGGTCGCCGTGCGCATGGATGTTGTCCGTCAGCTGTCGCACGGTTTTGGGGCGCTCCGCCTCGCCGACGAGCCCGTACTTGAGGGCAAAGGCCAGCGTCGTCTGCGTCCTAAGCTCTTCGCGCACCTCGCCGGATCCGTCCAGATAGCGCGTGCGCCAGGTCTTAAGCAGCTCGTCCGCAAGGCGGCGGAAGCGCCCGCTTTCCGCGTCCTTGCCGAGCGTCGCGGCCATTTCCGCCATCATCCGCGCGTCGGAGACGAAGAAGGCGTCGGCCAGCAGCTTTCTCGTCGGCTCGTCGTTCCTCTCGTAGGAAAGCCAGTCGCCGCAGCGGTTCACGAGATGGCCGCCGTTGCGGACTAGGCAGTCGAGATAGCGGACCATGGCCTCCCAGTTTTCCGCGACGACCGTCTTGTCACCGTACCGCCTCCACAGCCGGTACGGCACCGAGACTCCAGCATCCGCCCATCCGCTCATGCAGGCGCTTCGCCCGCACAGCCCGATCGGCGCAACGGAACGGAATGCGCCGTCCGGACGCTGCGTGTCGCGCATGTCGGCCATCCACTTGGAGAGGAAAGCGTACACGTCCGCGTTGTAGAGCGCCGCGCCGAGGAACGCCAGAGTGTCGCCAGACCAGCCGACGCGCTCGTTGCGCTGGGGGCAGTCAGTCGGAACCGAAAGGTAGTTCGAGTACATGCCCCAGCGGATGTTCGAGACAAGCTTGTTCACGTCCGCGTTCCCCGTCTCGATTTCGCCGGTCTCCATGTCCTTCGCGACGGACGTCACGGGAATGCTTCGTATCCTCTTGAGGACAACGGGCCTGCTCGCCGTGACGCCGGCGTAGCGGAACCCGAAGAACGTATACGACGGGCGGTACGTCTGCCGCCCTTCCCGCAGCGTATAGCTGACGGCAGCCGGAATGCCGCGCAGGTTGGCGACATACGGAGTCCACTCCGGGCCGTCGTTTCCGCGGTCCTTCGCTCCGCCGCCTTCGTTGAGCATTTCGGCGTGCCGCACCTTCACGACCGCTCCGGCGGGGCCTTCGACGTCGAACTCGCAGACGGCCGCCGCGTTCTGCCCGAAATCTACGACGAGCTCCTCTCCGGGACGGATGCGCACCGCCTCTCCGTCTTCGCAAAACCCGACCGTGCGGGCGACGCCGTATGCATTTGACGTGGCCCCGGACGCCCCGCGTACAAGGTGCATTTCCCGCGGAGCCAGCGACAGGTCTTCGCGGAGCGCCACCTCGGCGGCCGACGGGCGCATCTCCCCGGAGAACTGCGAGTCGTGACGCGCCTGCGGCCAGTCCGCCGCGCCCGTCTCGCGCCACGTCTCGTCGATGCGCGCGTCGCACGTCTCTCCGGCGTAGAT
>JBGUVV010000094.1:0-6634 GCA_045220525.1 Kiritimatiellia bacterium | reverse complement strand
CCTGCCCCTAGTTGCATTTAGTCTGTCCGGCGACCCACGTTCCATCAAGAGACAAGCCAGACGCCAAGCGTGTTCAGGCCGAAGCACAGCGCACAGCTACGCCAAAGCTCTTTCGCCTTGCGACGGCGACAAGAGCCGCGCCCGCCAGGTAGAACGCGGCGAGAGAGGCCAGAGCGGCGGTCGAGGAGAAAGTGTCCTTAACGATCCCGAGGACCACGGGCGACGTCGAGCCGAAGACGAATGCGCACGAAAGCATTATGCCGGCGCCCGAGGCGTGATACTTTTGCGGGATTATGTCGAAGAGCGACGCCATGAGATTAGAGTCATATACGCCGCGGAACACGCCAAACAGGGCCATCGCAACGCCGCACGAAAGAAGCGACGGCGCGTAGGCCATCCACACAATGAACGGCACGGCAAGCGCGAGACCGGCGATGTTCGTCTCCATGCGCACGGACGGACGGCGCGCGACAAGCCGGTCGGAGACCCTTGCGCCGAGCGTCACGCCGACGAATGCGCCGATGTAGTGCCAGAGGACCGCGTTAAGCGCGGCAGAGCCCTTGGCGACTTCGAACGACTCGGAGAGGTGGCTCGGCATCCACGTCTTGAAGCCGACATCTACGTAGATCATCATGCCGAGTCCCGCTGCAAGCAGAAGCGCCGAAGGGTTGCCGACAAAGACCTTGAACGCTTCCTTGAGGGTTGGCTTGTCTTGGACAGGACTGTTTTCAGCCGCAAAGGACGCAGAGGACGCAAAGTCTTTGTGATCTTTGTGCTCTTTGTGGCTACCACCCCGCAATCCAAATACCATTACTACGGCCCAGAATATGCCGACGCCACCGAAAACCCAAAACGCGGCTCGCCATCCGTCAGAGCCGCTCTGCGCAAGCCATCCGGCCGCCGCGCTGCAACCGATGATTCCGGCATAGTTGCCCATCTGCAATATCGAAAGCGCCGTCGCCCGCGTGTCCTTGTGAAGCTCGCCGATTATTGACGTGGACGACGGATAGTAGAAGGACTGGCCGACTCCGTTAAGAAGCCCATATGTCACGATCAAGACACCAAGCGCAGACACGAAGCCGGAGGCGAAGATGCCGAGGCAGAAGACAAACACCCCAGATACGACCATCCACTTGCGATTGAATAGATCGGCGGCCGCGCCCGCAAACGGAACCGACAGCCCGTATGCGAACGTGAACACGGTCGCCACAATCCCGATCTGCGCGGCGCCAACGCCGAGCGAAGACTGTATAGAAGTCAGCGTCGCGCCGAATATCTGGCGCGTCCCCTGCTGCAGGAAGAACGCCACCCAGAGAAGCGCCAGAGCTCGCCATTTGTAGTTCATGATTAGGGGTCAGAGGTTAGGAGCCAGGAGTCGGTGGTTAGTGGTTAGCCTGGAAGCGAAAGCCCGCCGTCGACCATTATCGTCGCACCGGTGATGTAGCGTCCGGCATCTGAAGCAAGCAACACGGCCGTCCCCGCCGCATCCTCCGGAAGAGCGTAGTCATGCATCGGGATGGCGTCAGTGACGCACTTCGCATACCTTGGATCGCCCAGCGCATCCCTGTTGCGATCAGTCTTGAATACGCCGGGGCACAGGTTGTTTACGGTTATACCCTCTGGCGCGACTTGCCTGGCGATATTTCGCACCATGTTCTCCAGCGCTCCCTTGGTGGAAGCATACGCCACCATCTGAGGATGTGGGCGCCGCTCCTGCACGGACCCGACGACGATGAGCCGCCCCCATCCATAGGCCTTCATGTGCGGATAGGCCATCTGGAACATTCTCAAAGTCGAAAGCCAGTTGACCTCCATTTCATGGCGAGCCTCGTTGATGTCAAACTCATTCCATGCCATGCGCTCCTGTATGGAGACGTTGGCTACGAGGACGTCAACCTTGCGAGGCATCGTCTCAACGGACTTCTCGTCGCCAAGATCGGCTATCCAAGTTTCCACGTTTGGGTCGAACTCACCAACAAGCCACCGCGCCTCATCCAGCGCCGCGCTCGGCCTGGAGCCATGCAGGATGACATGCGCGCCATATTCCGCAAGCCCAAGCGCAATCCCCCGCCCTATTCCTCGGGAAGATCCAGTTACAAGGGCTGTCTTCCCGCTCAAATCAAACTTTTCCCTTAGCATTGCCTTCTCCTTTCAGCAACATAGCTTCTTTGGCCATTGCCCCACTCCCTTGTAAAGCACAAAGCGCTAATGCCGTTCAACCAAGAAACGCGCCCTGGCCCTTGAGCGCCTTTACGAGTGTCGTTACATCTAACGTGCGCGGCGTCGCGCCAGTCTTGACGCACAGCGCGGCAGCGGTGCCTGCCGCCTGGCCCATCGCCATGACGGGCGGCATCACGCGCACCGCCCCAGCCGCCTCCGACTCCGCCGAAAGGCAGCGCCCCGCGACGAGGAGGTTTTCTACCTTCTGCGGCACGAGGCAGCGGTACGGCACGCCATACCAGGTCCGCCAAAACGACGAACGTTCCGGCCGGAGGATAACGGTAGTTGGATCGCTCATCGCGGCCATTGTCGACGCGGCGAACATGAAAGCCGCAAGACAAAAGATCATCGACCTTCCCTTTGTGCAGCCGATTCCTACCGGAGCCGTTTCGCTTGTGCAAAGCACCGCATCCGGATTTCCCCGTAGCGCAGCATTCGTCATAGCTTGGCTTTTCCTTTCTTTACTTGCTCACCATACGTCCATTGCGCCATTCGGCATTGCGGCCTGCAATGGGAAAGGCACTATGGCAGTTTTGAGCGTATTATATCAAAATACTCACCGAGCACGAAACCCATACTCGGTAATTATTTTTCCATTCTCGGCAAAGGGGAATGTAAGCAATTGTCTTTCTATCTGCGCTTAACCCATTCTGCAAAGAAGGGATTGTCAATCCGATATCCACCGTCTGCGTGGCATACAAGCCCTTCGTCAACGAGCCGCGATATGGCGCGTTTCACCGATGCCGTACTTTTCACCCCCGCAACCTCAAGGAAATCCCCCGAATAGACCTCTTTGCCGCCGCGAACACTGATTGCCGTGAGCACCTGCGTCTGAATTGCGGTCAGCTGCCTTATCGCGAAGGAGAAATGCTCGCCTTCGCGGGCGAAAATGACATCAAGCGCCTTTGCAATGTCCTTTTGGGAAATCACATCCCCTCTCGCGCTTGTCTGCCACAATGCGTCACATACTTCCTGAACATATCCAGGCGTGTTGCGAACCGCCGACGCTACGGCGTCGAACGCCTCGCGGGGAAAACTCCTTTTCCCGAGGGCAAAGCGCTGTCGGAGAAATTCGTAGAAGTCGTCCGCCGCGATCTCGCCAACGTCAAGAATGGCTGCACCATGATAGAACGGACTGCGGGAATCGAGGAAGATGTCCAGCATCTTGTGACGGACGCTGCCCAGGAAAACATACGGCGTTTTCGAATCAAGCTGGATTCGCGAGCGAAGAATCGCCAATGCATTCTCGCCATCCTCGACGTTCATGACGTCCTGGAACTCGTCGAACACAGCGCACACCTTTCGCCTCGCAGTCTGCGCGACGAGCGCATCGAGTACGCAGTCGAGCGACCCAAGTGCCGAGGCCTCCCTGGTGTCGATGCTGATGGTCGGGGAACCGTCCCGCGGATCGATGGAAAGCATAGGTCTCAGCCGCACAAGCGCCTTCATCGTCTTCGAGAGCCACGAGTCGGAGGACTCAAGGCGCGCAAGCGAGGTCACCATGCGCTTGCACATCTCCGCGCGACTGCGCACATCAAGAAAGTCAACGTGAAAAAGCGCATAGCCCTTGGCCTTTCGTGCCGTCTCGAGGACAAGCGAGCTCTTCCCTGTCCGGCGAGGGCCGACGACCGCCACGTGCTGACCGGATTTTATGTGCCCGGCGAGACGTTTCTCAAGATCGGGACGCGGACAGAAAAACTCGTCGCTGACGGTGCAACCATATTTAAACGGGCTCATGTTCCATTTTCCCTTTCGTTGTCCATTTTTGCATTGTGCAGTTTTGCGTTGTGCAGTTCTGCACAACGCGCGTATGATACCACGAAAAGCCAGTCCATGTCAACGCCCCATGCCTCGGCGCACATTTGGGCGACTAAATCAAAAATACCGTTTAGTCGCCCACACGCCCGGCACGCCCTCAGCGGCAAATCCGCAAATGGCCGTTCATTTTCTACGGCTTCACTTCGACGAACTTCACGTCATACGGCTCGATCGAATGCTCCTCGCCGCCAAGCGACACGCGGATCGCCTCGTCCGCGTCGTAGTTGAAGAGCGCGACGACCTCCGTGCCGTCGGGCCGGACGGTCGAAGCAAACGCGAACCGCTCGCTCGCGCACTTCGGCTCCGCCTTGCCGTCGACCTTGCCCCACGGGAGCCCCTCGTAGCGGACGACCTCGTCCTGCGCCTCCATCATCTTCAGCAAGATCTCGCCGTCGTAGCAGACGCCGGAATAGAACGCGTAGCCAGGGCAGCCGTTCACGAACGCCGCGAGCGCGAACTCGCGAATCTGCCGCGGGTTCAAGACCTCGCCCGGGCGCAGGTAGCTGCCGTAGCCGCAGAGCGCCGCCATGGGAACGTAGAATTTCTTGAGGTGCCGCACGTTGTTGCGCATGGCGAGGAACGAATCTTTGTCGATCTTGTGGTAGTAGCTGCAAAGATGCCCGTCAAGCCACTTCTCGTTCTCGAGAGTGTCCTTGCCGCATCCGCGGCGGCGCGCCATCATCCCCTCTTCGTCGCCGTAGGGCATGATGTAGTCGTAGTCGATGCACTTGAGAGTCGGATTGTATTCGCGGATGAACTTCGATACGATCTCGACCGACTTCTCGTTGTGGCGGCAGCGGAATAACGCCCACTTGTCCATGAAGTTCGCCGAAATCTCCTTCGCGTCCGGCACGTGGTCGAGCCCCGCGAACGCGGCAAAAGCCCTGTGGCACTCTTCGCAGTGGCACCACGTTCCGGAATGCCACGGCTCCATGTCGAACGTGACCCAGTCGCCGTCCTTTACGCCGCCCTTCTCAAGCACCCTCCTGACGAAGCCGCGAAGATGCTCGAGGAACGCGGGGTCGGTCGTGAAGTATTCCGGGCACATCTTGCCTGCGGCGTGGGAGGCATAGTGCTTGTCGCTCGAGACTGCCATGCGCACGCCGAGCTCCTTGGCCTTCTCCTTGCCGAGGCCGCACGGCGCAAGCTGCCAGAGGTCGCCGAAACGCCCCGAGAAGATGTATTTGAAGGGGCGCTTCCCGTAGAGGGCGGCAAGTTCCTTCTTGCGGTCGAATTCGCCGCCCTGCATCACGAGCCGGAACGACCTCAACCCCGCCGCCTCGTAAGCCCGCGCGGCGGAGAGCGCAACGGCGTCGTCCACGAAGTGGCGGTCGTTGTTGTTCCAGCTGAACACGTAGAAGTCCTTGGAAGTCTTGAGCCCTTCCGGCAGGCGGCGGAACGCCATCTCCATCGACTTCTGCTCGCCGCGCTTCTCGCCGTCCATCGTGCGGTAGCGTATCGTGAACGAGCGCCCGTCCGCCTCGCAGCCTTGCTTGGGCGCAATGACGAGCTTTATCGCAAACCCGGCATCGACCATGAACTTGGGCTGCAGGTGCTTGAAGAGAGCCTTGTCCGCAAACGAATGCCTCACCACGCGCTCGCCGTTCGTCTCCAAGGAGGACGTCGAGAATTCGAGCCGCCCGAAATACGCCGCATGCGGGCAGCAGGCCTCCCTGACTTCGAGGCATTCGGGGATGTCGACTTCAAGGCGCGGCTTCTTCAGCTCGCGGCGGATTCCCTTGATGTAGAACGAAACCGGAATCGGCGCGTCAGAGAAGTTCAGCATCCGGATATCCCCGCCGTTCCAGTCCTTGTTCCATTCGGCGGGAAGCGCCTTCACCTCGAACGGGATGTCGCCCTTGTCAACGCCCTGCTTCGACGTGACGCGCATGTTGGCGAAAAGAACCGGCTCCTTGTTGAGCGAAAGGAGGTGGATGGAGTATCTCTTCGCGGCCTTCGGCGCGGAGAACGTCCATTCAATCTTCTTCCAGTCCAGGGCAACCATCGGGCGCTGCGAGTTGACGATGCCGAGCGACTTGCCGCTTCCGTCGAAGAACTCAAGCGCGGCACCGGCGTAGCCGTAGTTCCCCTCGCTCTTCACCTGAACGGAAACCGTCCAATCGACAAAGCCCGTGAGATCCGTCTTGACGGTCTTCGCCACGCCGAACTTCATCGCGCCAGATTCCCACTTGAGGCGCACAGCGTCGCTCTTTCCCTTGAAGCCGCCGGGGATCCACTCCACCGAGCCGACCGCCTCAAGCCCGGAGTAAAACTTCGGCACCCACCCGTCGTGCGCGGCATCGCCAGCCTCGGCAACGGCGCTTAATGCGAAAAGCGCAGACATGGCCACGCCCGCAAACAACGCAGTCAGTTTCTTGGTCTCCATCATCATTTCATCCCTCCTAACTAATTTTAGTTTACCAAATTACCATGCATGGCGCAAGGCAGCCCTCTCGCACCAGGTAATTCCCATCCGCCGTCATGTAGATTGTATTCATCCTTGAAGCCCTGTTCGGACTTCTCGAGCATCGTCATCGCCTTCTCCTCGCCGACCTTCTTGATCAGCTGCTTGAGGCCGAGGCTCTTCTTGGCCTGC
>JBGUVV010000093.1:0-10713 GCA_045220525.1 Kiritimatiellia bacterium | reverse complement strand
GCTTCAAGGGCGGGGCGCTGAATGTGCCGCCGAAGAAGAAACCGGCGCTGAAGCTTGCGTTCCCGGCCGCGACGGTTGGAGGGCAGGTGGCGGAATACGAGATCTCCGCAGTCGGTGCAGGCGGATCCAGATACGACACGCGTATCTGCGCGGTTGGCGGGTGCTACCCGAGGAAGCACGAAAAGTTTGCGAAGGGCGTCGAGGCGACAATCCCACTTGACTCCCTGCCGAAAGGTGCGTCGAACGTCTCAGTCACGCCGCTTGATTCCTTTGGAATGCCGGGCCGTTCGCTTGCCGCCAAGATCTGACCGCCACTTTAAGCGCACGCCGCGGTGGAATATGCTATAATACGCATTTAAAAGGATAGATGCCATGAACGAAATCCCATACAAGACGTATCTCGAAGAAAGCGAAGTCCCGTCGCGTTGGTACAATGTCCGCGCCGACATGAAGAAGAAGCCGGCTCCGCTTGTGGATCCTTCGACAGGCCGCCCTTGCACCGCCGAGGCCCTCAACGCCGTCTTCTGCGAGGATCTCGTTGCGCAGGAGCTTGACGAGACAACCCCCTACTTTGAAATGCCCGCCGAGATACGCGACTTCTACAGGATGTTCCGCCCGTCGCCTCTCGTGAGGGCGTATTTCCTTGAGAAGGCTCTTGGCACCCCCGCTAAGATATACTACAAGTTCGAGGGGAATAACACCTCCGGTTCGCACAAGCTCAATTCGGCCGTTGCTCAGGCATACTATGCAAAGAAGCAGGGGCTCAAGGGCGTGACGACGGAGACGGGGGCCGGTCAGTGGGGGACGGCTCTCTCGATGGCCTGCGCTTTCTTCGGGCTCGACTGCCGCGTATTCATGGTCAAGTGCTCCTACGAGCAGAAGCCGTTCCGCCGCGAAGTGATGCGCACCTACGGCGCGACAGTCACGCCTTCGCCCTCGATGACCACGAAGGTCGGGCAGCTCATCAACAGCGAGCATCCGGGGACGACTGGCTCCCTCGGCTGCGCCATATCGGAGGCGGTCGAGGCCGCGGTGACGACCCCGGGCTACAGGTATGTCCTCGGCTCGGTCCTAAACCAGGTCCTTCTCCATCAGTCGATAATCGGACTTGAGGCGCATGCCGCCTTTAAGAAGCTCGGCGTCAAGCCGGATGTCATAATCGGCTGTGCGGGCGGCGGATCCAACCTCGGAGGCCTCATAGCGCCTTTCATGGGAGAAAAACTGCGCGGCGAGGCAGACTACAGGATCGTGGCCGTAGAGCCGGCGAGCTGTCCTTCCCTGACGCGCGGCAGCTATGTCTACGACTATTGCGACACCGGCCGCATCTGCCCGCTTGCCAAGATGTACACGATAGGCGCGGACTACATTCCATCTCCAAGCCATGCGGGAGGGCTCCGTTTCCACGGCATGAGCCCAGTCGTTTCCGAGCTCTACGACCAGAAGCTCATCGAGGCTGTCGCCGTCAAGCAGACGGACGTCTTTGCCGCGGCCCAGCAGTTCGCGCGCACGGAGGGAATCCTGCCGGCGCCAGAGTCGAGCCACGCCATTCGCGCCGCTGTTGACGAGGCATTGCGCTGCAAGAAGGAGGGGCGCGAAGAGACGATTCTCTTTGGCCTTACCGGCACCGGCTACTTCGACTTGACTGCGTATCAGGCGTTCAACGACGGCACGATGGCCGATTTCGAGCCGACCGACGAAGATATCGCTTCGAGCCTTGCGAAACTGCCGAAGCTTTCGTAAAGCCGGAGAGGTTGATAAATCTGCGTCTTTTTGGTATAATTCCCATATTACATTGAAAACAACAAAGAGAGATTGCTGATATGTCGATGACAAAGGGCTTTTCCAACGTGTTCCGCATCCCGGAGCTGCGCAAGAAAATTCTTATAACATTGGGTCTTGTATTCGTATGCCGCCTTGTTTCCCAGATTCCTACGCCGGGAGTAGACTGGCAGGCCCTTCAGCGCGTCATAGCCGACTTCAAGGCCAACAGCCAGGGCGGCGGTATGCTCGACTGGTTCGAAGTCTTCACCGGCGGCGCCCTCGGCCAGTGCGCGATAGGCTTTCTCTCGATCTGGCCCTACATCTCGGCGCAGATTGTAATCCAGCTGCTTTCGTCCGTCATCCCGACGCTTGAGAAACTCAAGAAGGAGGGTGAGTCGGGCCGTCAGCAGCTCGCGCAGATCACGCGCTACCTTACGATTGTCCTCTGCGTCGTGCAGTCTTGGGGCATTGCCACGATGCTCAGCCACCCAGGTGCGCTCGGCCAGGCCTTTGCCGGTGTGGAGATCGTTGCGAACCCAGGAATCGGATTCCAGCTGATGACTGTCATCGGCATGACCTCCGCCGCGCTCTTCGTAATGTGGATCGCCGACCAGATCACGACGTTCGGCATTGGAAACGGCGCGTCCCTCATCATCATGATCAACATCACCTCGCGTCTTCCCCAGGCGCTCATAAGCGCATGGGAGCGCTACTTCGGGCTTGGCGGCGTAAGCGCCCAGGCCCCCATCGCCGAGCTCCCCGTGGTGGTGGCGTTCTTCCTCATCGTCGTGATGGGGACGGTGATGCTCACGCAGGGCGTCAGGAAAGTCGCCATTCACACGACCCGCCGCAGCGTCTCTGGCGGCAATACCTACGGCATGCAGCAGACGTTCATGCCCCTCAGGGTCAACTACACGGGCGTCATGCCGATCATCTTCGCGCAGCCGCTCATCCAGATCCCTTCGGCTATTCTCATGAAGTTCACGGCGACCGGAACCCGTCTCCACCAGTTCGCGCAGGATCTTTCCGATCCCGGCGCCGCGCTGCACCTCGTGGTCTATGCGGTCATGATCATGTTCTTCGCCTTCTTCTGGGTCGCGACTCAGTTCAACGCCATCGACATCTCGGAGAACCTGAAGAAGGACGGCTCGTACATCCCCGGCATCCGCCCCGGGCGCGCCACGGCCGAGTATCTCGACGACATGATGACGAAGATAACGCTTATCGGCGGCTCTGGGCTTCTCCTCGTCGCCCTCATCCCGATGCTTCTCATGGGCTGGATGCGTCTCCCTTGGGCGATGGCTTCGTTCTTCGGCGGGACGTCGCTCCTGATCATCGTAGGCGTCGCTCTCGACACGTTGCGCATAATGGAGAGCCATCTCCTTGTGCGTAAATACGACGGCTTCCTTTCCCACGGGACCCTGCGCGGTCGCAGCGGCGTTTGACGAGAAAGTGAGGTAAGGCGTTGAAACGGTTCTTCCGTGCTGTCTTGCCCGCGTTCCTTCTGGCCGTGTCCGTAGGCCAGATCTACGCATTCACCAACTTCTCAGACGAGATCGCCCGCCACATCGGCGAGACCCAGAAGGACGTCCAGTTCGCCTTCTCCCTCGGAATATTCTTCCTCGGGATGGGCGCGGCGTTCTTCGGGAAGATAGTCGAGAAGAACATACGGCTTTCGACGATAGTCGGAACGGTCCTTTTCGTCTCCGGTCTCTGCGTCACGGCCATCGGCATATTGTCGAAGTCGCTGGCTCTCGTCTATGTCGGCTACGGCTTCCTCGTGGGGACGGGCACCGGCATCATCTACATATCGCCCGTCAAGACGATGATGCTGTGGTTCCCCGAGCACAAGGCGATTGCGGCGGCTCTGCCGATCATCTCCTTCGGCCTTGGCTCCACACTCTCCACGCTCATCTACAAGGGCTTCGGCTTCGGCGGCGCGGATTCCCTCGTTTCGATGCGGTTCCTCGGCTTTGGCGACTACTTCGGCGTTGCCGCGAATTCGTCGGCGATTGCAAGCGTGTTCTTCGCGCTTGCCGTCTTCTATGTCGTGCCGATGGCCGCGGCGGTCTTTCTCCTGAAGAAGCCCAAGGTGCAGGTCCAGAGCTTTGGCCACGGCATCCCCGAGCTTGAGTTCAGGTACGTCCAGCTTGCGAAGGACTCGTTCTTCCTGCGCTCGTGGCTCTTTATGTTCCTCAACATTTCCGCAGGGCTTTGCCTCATCCCGCTGGCCAAGCAGATGATGGCCTCGCCCACGGTCGGATATTCCGAGGGGCTTACGACCGCCGTGATCGCTCTCTCCGGCCTTATGAACGGCGGCGGAAGGTTCTTCTTCGCGTGGTGGTCCGACAGGCTCGCGCGCCGCGTGAACATAATGCTCATCATCCTTGCGATATCCGCAGGCGTCATGATGCTGAGCTATCTTCCGATCATGATCGCCGTTGCGCTTCTCGTGGTGAACGCCTGCTATGGCGCGGGCTTCTCCGTGATTCCCGCGATCCTCGCCGACAACTACGGCATGACGAACATTTCCAAGATACACGGCGCCGTCCTGTCCGCGTGGGGGTTCGCCGGTCTTTGCGGCAACCAGGCGGCCATGTCCGTTTCCAAGGCCTTTGGCGGCTACGGAGAGGGCGGCAAGGGGTATGTTGCGGTCGTCACTATGCTTGTAGTGGCGTATCTCGTCAACCTGCTGAACGCGTGGTCCATCAGGCGTTCCCTTTCGAAGCAGGTGAAGTCCGTCGCAGTGGCGAGCTAAAGGTATAACGATGAAGGTTGATTCCGGAAAATACGTATTCACTTCCGAATCCGTCTCGGAAGGGCACCCCGACAAGGTCGCGGACCAGATATCCGATGCGATTCTCGACGCTTTCCTGAAAGCGGATCCTGCCGCCCATGTCGCATGCGAGACGATGGTCGGGCCCAACATGATCGTCAACATGGGCGAGATCACGTGCCGTAAAGGCTGCCAGGTTGATACGAAGAAGATCGCCGCAAAGGTCGTCAGGCGAATAGGCTACGACCGCCCCGGCGAAAGCTTCTGCTGGAACACTTTCGAGTATCTCTCCCGTCTCCATGAGCAATCGCCGGACATTGCGCAGGGCGTGAACCGCAGGTCGTGCGCAAAGCAGGGCGCCGGCGACCAGGGAATGATGTTCGGATACGCGACGAACGAGACTAAGTCGTGCATGCCGGCCCCTGTCGTTTACTCTCACGAGCTCCTTAAGATGTATTCAAGGCTCAGGAAGCGCGGCGGAAAGTATGCGTGGCTTAGGCCTGACGCGAAGAGCCAGGTTTCCGTGATCTACGAGGCCGGTCGCCCGGTCGGAATAGACTCGGTTGTCGTTTCCCACCAGACTACTGAGGAGGGCGCGACTAAGACGAACTACGCCGAGATCGAGCGTCTCGCCCGCGACTACCTCTCGAAGACGGGGCTTCTCACCCCGAAGACAAAGTTTTTCGTGAATCCCACGGGAAAATTCGTCATAGGCGGGCCGTGCGGCGACAGCGGCCTTACGGGCCGCAAGATAATCGTCGATACATACGGCGGCATGTCTGCGCACGGCGGTGGCGCGTTTTCAGGGAAGGATCCTTCCAAGGTTGATCGCAGCGCGGCCTACTACGCGCGATACGCTGCGAAGAACATTGTCTCTGCGGGCCTTGCCGACAGATGCCAGATACAGGTTGCCTACGCGATTGGCGTAGACAGGCCCGTGAGCTTCTGCGTCGACACCTTCGGGACGGCCAAGGGCGGCGTGACTGACGGAGCCCTCGCCAAGATGCTCTCTTCCGGCAAGGTCTTCGACTTCCGTCCATACGCGCTCATCAAGGAGCTTGGGCTTATGTCCCCGCAGGGCTGGAGCTACGAGGAGACGGCGGCCTACGGCCACTTCGGCCGCGCGATATTTTCCTGGGAGAAGACCGACAAGGTTGACGTTTTGAGGTCGATGTTCGGAATCTGAAGTTCCGATGTGCCGCGACCTTTACGTACATTTCCCATTCTGCCGCGGGAAATGCCGCTATTGCGCACTGCATTCGAGAGGGGGCGTCTCGCAGTCCGAGAGGAATGCATACGTCGTGCGCCTTGCCAGCGAACTTGAAGGCCTTTTCAGGGATGGGCTTCTTGCCCCTTGCCTTTCAAGCGTCTATTTCGGCGGGGGAACTCCCGCTCTCTGCGATCTTTCTCCGATGTTCGCGGCGCTTCGCGGCCATTTGGGCCGCGACTGCGAGTTTACGGTAGAGCTTCATCCCCTCGACGTCACGGGGCCGCTTCTTTCCTCGCTTGCCGACGGAGGCGTGAACAGGATTTCGATGGGCGTGCAGTCTCTTTCCGACGAAACGCTCTCTTCAATGGGGCGAGGCTATTCCGCGGCAGAGGCGCGCCGCGCGTTCGACATGGTGGTGCAACGCTTTTCAAACGCAGGCATCGACCTCATCGTCGGCTACCCTGGCGACATCGAACGCACTCCGCCCGAGGCGTATTCCGCGCTGCGCGAATGGGGACTTTCCCACTGCTCCGTTTACGCAATCCAGAATGAGCGCGCGCTTGAGGGCGTCGCGTCTGACGATGCAGTCCTTGACGCGATAGAGGAAGTAAGCGCGACTTTCGGATCGTTTGGCCTTGAGCGATATGAGATATCGAACTACGCCGTGCCCGGGCGGGAGTGCCGTCACAACCTGGCGGTGTGGAGAGGGGTTGACTACTTTGGCCTTGGAGAGGGCGCCTGCGGGCGCATTGGGCTCAGGAGGACGCGGAACTGGGCGTCGCCGTCGGCGGAAGAGGAAGTCGTCTCCGAGGAATTCGACAGGAAGGAGCGCCGCCTTTTCTCCTTGCGCACAAAGTGGGGGCTTGACGCGACGGGGTTCCCGGAATGGCGGCCGGCGCTTGGCCGGAATGTGGAAGCAGGGCTCCTTTCGCGCTCAGACGGCAAGTATCGCCTTACGAATCGGGGCAGAGAAGTGTGCGACGCCGTTCTCATGGATCTCGCATGACGGCTATTAGGCGTCGCGGCGGGATCGGTTGACTTTTCAAAGTGCATATGGGATAATACACGGACTTTTTCAGATTTCATTGACGAGGTGCGAGACATAGAATGAAAAAAGACGAATTTCCTGTCTGGGAGGCGTTCTCCCCGGACTACGTAGAAGGGGCGTTGCCCGGACTTCTTGAAGCGACGGAACGCAGTGTGGCGGCGATAGAGTCTTCAAGCCCAGAGGGTTTTGAAGACTTCGTCTGGAGGCTTGACGATGCGATGGAGGACCTTCTGCGCTGCTGGCATGGCGTATCGCACATGCTGGGCGTCATGAATTCGCAGGAGTGGCGCGACGTCCAGGAAAAGTGGCAGGGAAGGATGGTCGAGTTCTCCCTCCGAGTCAGCCAGTCGCGCAGGCTTTACGAAATCGCAAAGTCCGTCCTCGGGCGGATGCCGGAAAAGCCCACTTGCGACCGCGACGCGACGAGAAGGCGCATCCTCGAGAAGATGATCGAGGCCTCCGAGATGTCGGGCGTCGGCCTTGAGGGCGAGAAGAAGGCGCGGTTCAACGAGATAAAATCCCGCCTTGCAAGGCTCGCAACGGATTTCTCGAACGACCTCATCGACGCGACAAAGGCGTTTAGCTTCGAGAAGGACGGCAAGACCTACACGATCGACGACTCCGCATACCTTGAGGCGATGAAGCATTGCCCCGACCGCGAGGTCCGCGAAGTCCTCTATCGCGCAAGAGCCATGCGCGCGGAGGGGAACACGGCTCGCATATCGGAGATACTTGCCCTGAGGCGGGAGCTCGCGGGGCTTCTCGGCTACGAGAACTACGCCGAGAAGAGCATCGCGGAGAAATGCGCGCCGAGCGTGGCGGCGGTCTTCAAGATGATCGACGACCTCGACGCGGCGACAGCCTCCCGCGCGGCTGCAGAAGCCGAGGCCATCGGCGGGGACTCCGTGCTTCCGTGGGACGTCGCCTACGAGGCGGAGCGCCTGCGCGAGCGCACATACTCGTATTCCGAGGAGGAGCTGAAGCGCCACTTCGAGATCGACGCCGTGCTCGACGGCCTTTTCGCAATCGCGGACTTCCTCTTCGGCGTCAAGGTCGAGGAGGTCCCCAAGTCTGAGCGCCCCGACGCCTGGCACGACGACGTGAGGTTTTTCTCGGTCAGCGAGGGTGGCGAGGTCGTCGCTCACTTCTACCTTGATCCCTACGTGAGGCCGGGCCTCAAGTCGGGCGGGGCGTGGATGAACGAGTTCTCCAACAGGTGCGACAGGCGCGGCAAAAAGCCCCTTGCGGTAGTTGTCGCAAACTTCCAGAGGCCGGGCGACGACGGGAAGAGTTTGCTTACGATGAGGGAAGTGGAGACCGTCTACCACGAGTTCGGCCACGCCCTCCAGTGCATGCTGACGAGAGTCGGCGAAGAGGGCGCGGCGGGCCTCAACCTCGTGGAGTGGGACGCCGTCGAGGTTGCAAGCCAGTTCATGGAGAACTGGTGCCTCGACGACAGGACCGGCGTGAAGATCCCCGCCGAGCTGAAGGCGAAGGTTAGGGCTGCAAAGAACTTCCGCGCGGCGAGCAAGTGCCGCCGCCAGCTGGCGCTCACCAAGACCGACCTTGAGCTCCATGTGCGCGAGACCGCCGATCCGGACGCGGTGAAGACGGCGGTCTTCAGGCATTTTGGAGTGCCGTTCATCCCCGGCGATCTCTTCCTTTGCAGTTTTCTCCACATATTCGCGGGCGGCTATGCGGCGGGCTACTACGGCTACAAGTGGGCCGAGGTCATGAGCGCCGACTGCTACGGCGCGTTCGAGGAGGCTGGCCTTGGCGACGACGAGGCCATGCGCGGGCTCGGGCGGCGCTACAGGGAGACCATACTCGCCCTTGGCGGCTCAAAGAGCGCGCTTGACGTCTTCCGCGATTTTAGGGGTCGCGATCCGGAAATTTCTGCTATTCTTAGGCAGAGCGATTTGGTATAATTACACATATGCAGATTAAAAGAAAAATCCTTCTCGCGCCTGCCTTGCTGTCGTTGGCGGGCTGTCTTTCCACGTCTCCCGTCGAAACTTCGGAATGGACTGTTGAGTATCCGGTCCGCCAGGTCGCGGCAGGGGAAAAGGGCGAGGTGCGGATATCGCAGGTTACCGTGAGGTCGCCTTACGATTCGCAGGGCATTGTCGTCCTCCGCGCTAGCGGTGCCGTGGCGGTGGATCCGTTCAATCGCTTCGCGGCGGTTCCCTCCCAGCTTCTCAAGGGGCCGGTCGAGGATGCATTCAGGTCGTCCGGGAAGTTTTCATCGACCGTGGGCTCGTCCTCCGCCGCAAGCGTCGTGTCGGTGGCGGAGGTCTCCGTCTCGCGCATTGCGCTCGACTGCCGCGAAGAGGGCTCGCGCAAGGCGGTTGTATCCCTTGCCGTCAGGCTTCTCGACCGGTCGCGTCGGATTGTATCGGAATCGCGCGGCGAGGGCTCTGCCGATGCCGCCGCCGGCAACTACACAGAGGCGTTCTCGCAGGCCTTCATGGCGGCCATCGACGCCGCGCTGAAGGGCGTCTGAGTAGATGTCGCTGTTCGAGACAGTCGGACGGATCACCGTGGATCGCCTTCGGGAGATCCATTCCGGCCTTGCCTTCCTCGGCGAGTCCTGCATATGCGCCGTCGCGATGGTCTTCAAGCCACGCACCTTCCGCGTGGGCGACTTTTCCGTCGCGTACAGCCGCGCCGCGTTCGACGGAGCTCCGGTTACTGTCGGGGTCGGCTTCCTTCTTGGAGTCATCCTCGCCTTTCAGTGCGCCGCCGCGCTCAAGATGTTCGCGGTCGAGGTCTATGTCTCCGACATGCTGGCGATAGCGCTTTTCAGGGAACTTGGGCCCATAATCACGGCCATAATCCTCGCAGGGCGCACGGGCAGCGCTTTTGCCGCGGAGATCGGCACAATGAAGGTCGATGAAGAGCTCGACGCCCTGACGACCATGGGCCTCGCCCCGGTGCGCTTTCTCGTGATGCCGAGAGTCGCGGCGGCTGTCCTTGCGATGCCCGCCCTTACGATATTCGCCGAACTTGCAGGCCTCATTGGAGGGGCGATCGTCCTCGAAGCCATGGGAATCCCGACGCCCGTCTATTGGTCGCATGTCACCGACACCACGACTTCCTTCATGATTATCCTCGGCCTTTCCAAGTCGATGCTTTTCGGTTTTCTGGTCGCAATTATCTCCTGCTCCGCCGGCATGCGCACGAAATCCACGGCCGACGGCGTAGGCAACGCGGCAACTCAGGCGGTTGTGAAATCGATAGTGGCGATTGCCGTTTCTGACGGCATCTTGGCCGTACTCTCCTACATCTGGGGTTTCTGACATGGGCGCGGGTGGAATAGAAAGCGGAAGTGAAGCGGTTGTCTCGCTTGAGCACGTAGATGCGGGCTACAGGGGGAAAACCGTCCTCAGGGACGTGTCGTTCGAGGTAATGCGCGGCGAGGTCTTCATCCTTCTTGGCGGCTCGGGATGCGGCAAGACGACGATAATGAAGCACATGATCGGCCTCAATCCCGTCCGCGCGGGGACGTTGAAGGTTTGCGGAGAGGAGTGGAGCAGGCGGACGAGGCAGTCGCTTTGCCGGAAGATTGGCGTCATGTACCAGTCCGGCGCGCTCTTCGGCTCGATGACGTGCATTAAGAACGTGATGCTGCCGCTGGAAGAGTTCTCGTCCCTTGACAGACGAGCCCGCGAGAAGAGGGCGATGGAGCTACTTGAGGACGTGGAGCTCACCCATGCCGCCAACCTCCTTCCGGGGGAGATTTCAGGCGGCATGAGGAAGCGAGTGGCGATTGCAAGGGCCATGGCGCTTGACCCGCAGATCGTGTTCCTCGACGAGCCGAGCGCGGGGCTTGACCCGATAACCTCTTCGTCCCTCGACGACCTCATACTGAAGCTGCGCGGCGAAAAGGGCATGACTTTTGTCGTCGTCACCCACGAG
>JBGUVV010000092.1:0-4621 GCA_045220525.1 Kiritimatiellia bacterium | reverse complement strand
CCGGCGCCAGGGGCGTCGACACCGCCGCTCGCGTCCGGTTCCTCGGCGAGTCGATGAAGGTGCCCTTCTCGGACGACCTCCTCGGCCGCGCCTTCACCGGCGCCTGCACGCCGCGCGACGGCGGCCCGGTCATCCAGGGAGACCCCTCGCCGATCGGCCAGCCCTCGGTGAATCCGTCAAAGCGCATCATGCCCTACCGGATGGTGCGCACGAACATCCCGATGATCGACCTCTTCAACACGCTCGTAGTCTCGCAGAAGCTGCCGATCTTCGCCAAGGCCGGCGAGCCCTACAACGAGCTCCTCGCGCGCATCGCCCTCCAGGCCGACTCCGACGTCATCGTCATCGGCGGCATGGGCCTCAAGCACGACGAGTACCTCAAGTTCCGCACCACCCTCGACCGCTCCGGCGCGCTCGCGAAGACCGTGATGTTCGTCCACACCGCCGCCGACCCCACGGTCGAGTGCGTGCTGGTGCCGGACGTCTCGCTCGCCGTGGCCGAGAAGTTCGCGCTCGGCGGGAAGGACGTCCTAGTGCTCCTGACCGACATGACCTCCTTCGCCGACGCGATCAAGGAGATCGCCATCACCATGGAGCAGATCCCCTCCAACCGCGGCTACCCCGGCGACCTCTACTCCCAGCTCGCGAGCCGCTACGAGAAGGCGGTCGACTTCGACGGCGCCGGCTCGATCACCATCCTCGCCGTCACCACCATGCCCGGCGGCGACGTCACCCACCCGGTGCCGGACAACACCGGCTACATCACCGAGGGGCAGTTCTACCTTCGCAACGGCCGCATCGAGCCGTTCGGCTCGCTCTCGCGCCTCAAGCAGCAGGTCAACAAGACGACGCGCGAAGACCACCGCACCATCATGGACGCGATGATCAAGCTTTACGCGCAGTTCAAGGAAACGGTCGAGAAGCAGTCGATGGGCTTCAAGATGTCCGAATGGGACGAGAAGCTCCTCAAGTACGGAGCAGACTTCGAGCGCGAGATGATGGACCTGTCGGTAAACATCCCGCTGGAGCAGGCCCTCGACCTCGGCTGGAAGATACTGGCCGACAACTTCGAGAGGGGCGAAGTAGGCATCCCCTCGAAGCTGTCCGACAAGTTCTGGCCCAAGGGCCGCTAAACCGGCCCAAGGGCAGTTGCGGAATTGCTAATCAGCCCTCGGCCTCAAGGGCCGCGTCGACCTCGTCGGTCGTATCCATGTTCGTGTAGACGTCCTGGGTGTCCTCAAGATCCTCAAGCATCTCAACGAACTTGTTGATCGCCTTCGCCGCCGCGACGTCGGAGATCGTGTTGGTCATCGTAGGAACGAGGCCGATGTTGGAATTCTCCTCGTCGATTGCGATGCCGGCGGTCTTGATCGCGTCGGAAACCGCGACGAAGTCGTTCGGCTGGCACTTGACGGTGAAGCCGCCGTCTTCCACGACGACATCCTCCGCGCCCGCTTCGAGGGCAACTTCCATCACCCTGTCCTCAGTGACGCCGTCCGCCGCAGGAATCATGACCTGGCCGAGCTTCACGAAGAGGCGCGAAGCGGAGCCGGGCTTTGCGAGCTCGATGCCGTTCTTCTTGAAGACGTTCTGGACCTCTGCCGCCGCGCGGTTCTTGTTGTCGGTGAGGACGCGCACGACGATGGCCGTGCCGCCCTTGATGCCCTCGTACTGGGCGTCGAACATTTCGGCGGACTCAAGCTCGCCCGTGCCCTTCTTGATGGCGCGCTCGATGTTGTCGTTGGGCATCTGCGCCGCCTTCGCCTTGGCGATGAGCGTACGGAGAGTCGGGTTGTTGTCCGGATCCCCGCCCTTCGCCTTGACGACGATTGTGATCTCCTTGCCGAGCTTGGAGAATATCTTGCCCTTCCTTGCGTCCGCCGCGCCTTTCGCGCGCTTGATTGTAGCCCAGTGGCTGTGACCTGACATGTTTGTCTCTCCTTAGGTTTTTTAAATGACCGCCCCGCGTCAGACCTTGTGGCGGAAAGTGATTCGGCCCTTGCCGAGGTCATACGGCGAGATCTCAACAGTAACCTTGTCGCCAATGGCGATCTTGATGAAGAATTTGCGCATCTTGCCAGAAATGTGCGCCAGCACTTCGTGCCCGTTTTCGAGCTGCACTTTGTACATTGTAGCAGGCAGGACCTTGGTAACCGTTCCAGTCACCTCGATTGCCTGATCTTCTTCTTTCGCCATCTGTGTTTTTGCCCTCGTTAGACCTTAATGAGTGATTATTATACCATTCTTCCGCAGAAAAAGTCAAATGGGATGTTGCGAAAAAACGCGCCGCCACATCCAAGATTGACATCGGCCGCTTATAATGATATACTGTGCAAATCCAAGTCATCAATGGTGCGGGATCGTAGCTCAACTGGACAGAGCGCGAGTTTCCTAAACTTGAGGTTGGGAGTTCGATTCTCCCCGGTCCCACCAGCCTACGCCGCCTGGCATACGCCAAGCGCGGCTCTATTGCCGCAAGCTACTGCCCGGCGCAAGCCAAGCTCATGACCGCGGTGAGCGAAGGATGGTGGAGAAGAAGAGATTCGAACTCTCGACCCCCACGTTGCGAACGTGATGCTCTACCAACTGAGCTACTTCCCCATCCTGCAAAACGTTGTGTATTATACCAAATTCACCGCGCCGCTGGCAAGTAGATTTTTTCTATCAGCGCAGCTTGAGCCAGACGCGAAGAAGTTCAGAATCGCCCCAAGCCTGCGCACAGCAACCCTTCTGGGCGTGCGGCGCGTCTCCGTCGGCAATCTCGCTCACGTGGCAGAGGCAGCCAGAGTTCAGGTTCTCAACGGACGACGCGAGGACGTCGAGCGCAGTTTCCTTCGTGCAGAGCCCAAGCTCCGCCATTGCCTCGGCAAACATCGGGAACTGCCACGTCCACACCGTTCCATTGTGGTACGCATGCTTGCGGCTCGTGTTCTCGTCGCCGGAATATTCGCCGCGGTAGAGGCCATGCCCGGCCTCAAGCGAACGGATGCCGCCCGGGACGACAAGTCCCTCCACCGCCTTCACGGCCGAGGGATCGGAGAGGACGCCAAGCGAAACGAGCAAAAGCTGGTTCGGGCGCACGGCGCCGTCCTTTGCCGCGAACTTGGCCGCCTCCCCTCCAGGGGCGTCAAGGCAGTCGCAGTATCCGGCCGAATCGCCGTCCTTGCGGAAAAGGCGCTTTACAGACCCAAGCGCCCTTTCGGCAAGCTCGTCACGCCCGAGGAATCGGAGCGCAGATATCCAAAGAGCCTGTATCTCGATGGGATAGCCTGTCCTCGGAGTGCACGCAGGGTAGTTGGTGTCCATCCACGTAAAGTGAGGCGGCGACCATACGAGGCCGCTTTCGGCATCCACGCGAATGCCGTTTGGAGTTCCCGCAATGTATCCATCGACGATGGACTCGCACACTGGCCTCAGCGACTCTGCCTCCTCGCCGAGCTCCTGCACGCACCTCACGAACCAGAGGGGCGCATCGGAGGTGTCGCGGTTGCCGGCGCTGTCGCCGAAGATGATGTTAGGAAGCGTTCCCCTGTCCTCGAACGCCGCGAACGCCTTGAGTATCCTCAAAGCGTCCTCGCGCATCCCAGCCGCGATCATGCCGCGCATGAAGATGAACGTATCGCGCCCCCAGTCGAGAAACCAAGGATATCCGGCGATGGCAGTCTTGAAGTCGCCACGCTTTGCGATGTAGAGGTCGAGTGCGCGCCTTAGCGCGACCTCCATGCCGCAGTCTTCGCGAAGTCCGGCGTCAGGCAGGACTTCCCCGCCCATCTCAGCCCCGTCAAGGGAGCACTCTATCGACATCGCGCCTCCGACCTTGAGATCAGCCGATATCCAGCAGGGGGAGAAAAGATCCCCGCCACCTCCAAATCCGCGCGCCTCGTCCTCTGGATGGGCGACGTTGTAGGTCCAAAGGGGCTCCATATGGCACACGCCGCCTTTTGCACGGAGTGAGAGCTTTCCATTGTAAGGGCTGAAATCCACTCCGCCCTCGCCGACGCCGCGGCAGGCATCGCGGAAGAGAGCGTCAACCCCGCCGTCGTACGCCTTTGTGACGGCATGGAAGCTGCGCCACTCAATATCTGGGCGGAAGACAAGCCTCACCTGGTCGCCGACGTCGCATGCCCCAGAGTCAGTGCGCTCTACATAAAGCCGCGCCGCGTTCGCGCCCTCGGCGAGCGAGAGGACGAACGTAAAGGCCGTCTCGCGTCCCATTCCGCACGGAACGCGGAAATCCCATTTCGCGAAACGCCCGGCGGGGTCGGCGCAGAAGCGCGTGATGCACTTCGAGTCGAGCTCCCTGACATACCCCTCGCGCTGAAGCCAGCATCTTGCGCGAGTCCAGACGACGAGCCTGTCCGAGGGCGCACGCGGGTTCGTGTTGGCGGCAAGAAGCGCATCGTAGCGACTTTCAACTCCGCCCCAGCCAACACGCACCTGCGCGGCGGCGCCAGAGCCGTTTGCAAGCACCGTTCTGAAGCCGGGGTTGTCCCTCACCTCCGACCCAGAAAGCGAAAGCTTCGCCCTCGCCGTCTTCGCAGGCGGAGGGATGAATACGCGGGACCTGGTGCGAACCGCCTTCCCACCGACATAGCGCGAGACGTCAAACCAGAGCATCCTG
>JBGUVV010000091.1:0-6420 GCA_045220525.1 Kiritimatiellia bacterium | reverse complement strand
GTGCCGTCCAATGCGCTGCCGGACGGGAAGCGCGTCTCCGTCATGCCGTCCGAGAACGCCATGTGGACTCCTGTATGCGGAGGTCCGTGCTTCTTCACGTCCTTGAGCTTGAGGAAATACGAAATGCGATATCGCGTATTGGGCTTGAGCTCGCCATTCCGGAAGTAGCGTATCGCATACAGGCGGTTCGTGTGCGAGAGGCGTCCGGAAGACGGCGCCGAGACAAATGTGTCCATGTCCCTGCGAAGAGAACTCCAGGCACGGCATCCGCCGCGTCCGTTGTCCTCGGAGAAGTCAGCCTCGGGAACGAGATTTACGACATCGCCGGCCTCGCGGCGGCGTTCCTGCTCGCGCTCAACGGAGACGAGGTCGCGATAGCGCTTCGCAACCTCTGCCAGCGGACGTAGCAGATGTTCGCGGATGAAGACGACGCGACGCGCCTCGTCCGTCCCCTTGCCGGCGGCCTGCGCCGCCCTCTTGCAGTTTTCCGAAAGACCGCGGAGAACAGGCAGCGAATAGACGCGCGTCCATATCTCGTGCTCGGGCGGAACGCGCACGACTGGCCCGAGCGCCGTGTTCGCGACGTTGCCGACGATCTCGCGAATCCACTTCTCCTCCAGAGTGCGGAAGAACGCATCCATCTCGCCCGCGCCAGCGCCGAACATCTTGCGGTTGTGGTCCGCGAGAAGCTCTTCGACGTCAACCTCAGGATCCCACGCCACCTTGGAGAAGACATAGTAGTTGAGGTAGTTGTATATCGCCCGCTCCGCCTCCGATTCGAGGAAGCCCCCGCAGACGTATGGCGCGACGCGCTTCCAGTACGCGCCGAAGGCTCGCGGCGCGACGTCTGGGACGCCGGGGATCGCCGTTGGCCCGAACTTGTGAGGATACGTCCACGTCTGGACGCGCCGTCCGGTCTTTTCCTTCCACGCCTTGAAAAGCGCCTCCTCCTGCTCGACCTTTCCCGCCTTCGCCACGCTCCAGGGCCCCGGCTGCGCTACGACGACGAGCACATTGTCGGGGAGATCAATCTCCGGTACGTCGGAATAAGGCGTGTACGCCATCTGGACGATCGTTCCGGATACGCCATCTGCCTTGAGGCGGCGCGCGACCCTCGCCGTGAAGTCCCAGATCAGCCTGTCGGCGTAGTGCTTCTTCGTCCTGTCGTATGAAGCCTGGCAGTCTGCGCACCAGCAGCCTTGGAAAGAGTCCTCCGGCATGATGTCGACATACGGGCCGCGGCAATTGGCACCCCAGTGCTTAAGTCCGCGCGACGCGGCGGGCTCTCCCGTCAGATACGCCTTCACATCCTGATACATCGTCTCATAAAGCCCAGGGTTCGACCAGCAAAGCTGATAGGCCGCGAACACAGTCGGGTCATCCCAGCGCGAGCCGTCCTTCTTGAGCGCGAGATACTCGGGGTGAGTCTTCGCAAAGCGCTCTATGTAGCGGAAGGCGCGCGAGCCATGGCAGCATGGCGCGTTTTCCGTCTCGAACCTGAGCCTCATCCAGTCGAGCGCCTTGCCGGGACACGATGCCTTCGGCGACTTGTGGCCGCCATCGTACCAGAGTCCGTCGCCTCCCATGTATGGATTGCGAGAGGTGAAGTACGGCGCGCGGCGGAGAGTTCCCGCAGGCACGCGCACCTCGGCGGCTCTTGGCAGGATCGTCCCAAACTCGCCAGGAAAGAAGAACCGGCAGCCTGCATACCGCTCGAAAAACTCATATACGCCGAAAAGCGTCGCACGCTCGAAGCGCGCAAGCCAGAAGCTGCCCATCTCGACGATGCGGAAGGGATTGGCCTTGGGATCGTCGCGCCCGACGACATAGGCGCGACCATCCTTCGCGACAATTGCAAACGCGTCGCGTCTGTCCGCGTCGAACGTAACGCCCGCCGACCGCGACCACTCGTTCTCGCCCAGGACAAGCGAAGCGATTGCCCCTCCAGTCGGCGCGTTCACCACCGGCACTGGCGCGCCAAGAACGCGGGAAAGGAAATTCGTAGCCTCGCACGCAGCGAACTGGACGGTCTTCGGCGCACCACGCGCGATGACAACTTCCGATTTTCCAGGCGCAAACGTCACGCCGACACCTGGCTCCGCAGGCGCCGCAGGTACGATGACGGAACCATAGTTCTCGAAGTCGCTGTAGGCGCCGGCCTCGGCGAAACGGCTCGTCTGGACATATTCCGAACTCCCCTCGACATTGCGATCGCGGCAGAAGTTCGCGCGGAATCGCTCCTTGATCCACGGCAGCGAAGCAAGGGGAATCTCCAGCCTGGCCTTCCACCCCTTCTCCGTCCGCTCGACGTGACGCTTCGCCTGCGAACTCCACGAGATGTCGCTCTGTGCGCGGACCCCGTGGACGACGCACTTCCTGTCAAGAAGCGACCCCTTCGACGTCAGGATGAGATGGTAGACCGTCTTGCCGTCGTCTGACGGATTGAGCCAGCACTCGACGCCGTTCTCAAGCCACATGTCCACGTCGTCGTCCGCCCGCTCGAGGCACTTTACCTTGTCCATCTCTGGCTCTTCGCAGTCCCACTCGACGACGAAGTCCGTCGCAGTGCGCCACATGCGAACCTCCGTGCGCGTCAGCGGAGGCCGTCCCCGCGTCTTGCCGTACGTGTTGACTGTCGCAAGGAGCGGCCTGCCAAGCCTCGAGTCGTAGACGTCGCCCTCGACCGTCGCGGCCTTCTTCGCCCACTTCGCGGCGGCGTCAGCAATCGGCTCGAAGAGCTCGCGGCGGACGAGCTGGAGGCGACGCGCCTCCAGGGACCCGTCCGGAACCTTCGCAAATGCCGCGTCGAAGAGGCGCGCAAAACGACTGCGCACTTCAGGCGAGTAGATATTTGTCCAGATCTCGCGTGCAGAAGGCGGAGAGGCTACGGGACCAAGCGCAGTCTCCGCGATGCGGCCCGTGACGCGATAGACCCAGTTCGTCTCAAGCGCGTCGTAGAACGCCCTCATCTCCGGCGCCGCCGCGCCGAACATCAGGCGGTGGTACTCGTCGACTACGGCATCGACGTCTGTCGAGCTGTCCCAGCAGACGCGGGAGAAGACGTAGTAGTTGAGGTGGTTGTGAAACGAGCGCTCGCTCTCGCATTCCGCAAACGAGCCGAAGATCCACGGCGCCATGCGCTTGTAGTAGGCGCCCCATGTGCGCGGCGCCATCGAGGGCAGCCCGTCAATCGCCAGCTGCCCATGCTTGTTTGGATACGTCCATGTCCAAATCTTGTGGCCGAGCTTTTCAGACCATGCGCGAATCTTCGCCTCTCCTTCCGCAAGAAGCTTCGGCCTGGCCATGGCCCACGGCCCCATGTCGGCAACCATGCAGTGGACATTCGTCGGAAGATTGAAGTCCGGCACGCGCCCGTAGGGCAGGTAGGCCATCTGGCAGATCTGTCCGTCGACGCCCTCGTCCTGCAGACGCTGCGCAATCTTCGCAGTTATTCCCCAAATGAGCTCGGTTGCGTAATGCGGCCCCTTCTCGCGATGGTAGGCGGCCTGGCATCTCGCGCACAAGCACCCCTGAAAGGAATCGGCGGGCATGATGTCAACATACCGGCCGCAGCAGTTGACGCCCCATCGTTTCAACCCGCGCGATGCAGCGGGCTCTCCCGTCAGATACGCCTTCACGTCCTGATAGAGAGTCTCCTGCAGCCCAGGATCGCTCCAGCAGAGCTGATAGGGCGCGAACACCGTAGGATCATCCCACCGCGAACCGTCCTTCTTGAGCGCAAGATACTCGGGGTGGGTCTTCGCGAAGCGCTCTATGTAGCGAAACCACTGAGTGCCATGGCAGCAGGGGATATTCATCGTCGCCATCCTGAGCCGCAGCCATTCGAGCGACTTGACGCGAAAGCGCCCCTTTACTTCGTCCGTCTCGTTGAACCATCGTCCGTCTCCATTGAAATACGGATTGCGTATGAGGAACGAAGGCGTTACGGTGCGCGTCCCTTCCGGCACGACGATGGCGTCGCTGCGCGGCACGATCTCGCCAAGTTCGTCTGGGAAGTAAAACCGGCAGCCGGCGTCGCGTTCGAGGAAATCGTAGACGCCAAAGAGCGTCGCGCGCTCGCAGCCCTGACTGAAAAGCGGCCCGTACCCATTGCCATTCGCGATGTTGGCCCTGATGTCGAATGCCGGGTCGTCGCGGCCGACTATGTAGATGCGCTCGCCCTTCGCCGCGATGGCAAACGAGTCGCGCTCCAGACCCTCGACCGAGACGCCGGCCGACTTCGCAAGCGCGCCCTCGCCAAGGACAATTGACACAACGCCCCGACCAGACGGCGCATCGACGACAGGCACAGGTGCACCAAGGACGCGGGAGAGGAAATTCGTCGCCTCGTCGCCCGCGAAGGCGACGACAGGCTTCGCCCCACGTTCGACCACGACCTCGACGCGTCCAGACAGCAGTCTTGCGACCTCATGCAAAGAGGCCGTTCCCGCATTTGCACACAGGACAGCGCAGCAAGCCGCCGCGCATGAGACAACCGTCCGCACCATATCAGCGATATATGAGCGTCATTCCCTTGGGCTTGCGGCGAACGGCATAGCGCACGCACGAAACGCCGCCGACGGTGATCGCCTCGCGGCGAATCTCGCCTTCCGATTCACGCCCGCCTGAAGTCGAGAAGACGACTTTCTCTGCGTCAAGCCCAGGATCCGCCGACGTCGGCACAGTCAGGATGTTTATCCAAGTGGGCGCACCGGACTTCACGAAGCGGACGTTGAACGTTCCAGATGCCGCGGAGATTGTGGCGTTCGTAAGCAAAAGGCCGAAGTCGGCCGCAGCGCCGGTCGCCGTCGGGTCGGCTGCCAGGCAGCCGTCTTCCGCATACGTCACCGCGAGAGCGCCGACGTTCAAGTCGCCGCCGTTCACAAGATAGCCGCCCCTGACGACGACATTTCCGTTGTCGACGCTATTCGCGACAGTGAGCTCAAACGCGCCCGCGCCCGTCTTCGTGAGCGTGAAATCGCCTCCCCAGTTGAAGTCCCCGAGCGTCGCCGTATCGCCAGCGCGCACCTCCACGCCGAAGTCGGCGTTCGGCGCGATCTGCAGGTCCCACTCCGCGAACGAGACGTCGCCCGAAGGCGCCAGCGTTCCGCCGGACACCGCCAGGCGGTACGTGACGTTCGCATAGAGCCCGTCCCTCTGCGCAACGTCGAACGCCCCCGCATACTCCAGGCGGCCGCCGCACTGCGCGACCGTGCATGTCGCCGCGAACTCGCCGGCCGTCTGGTAGAAGTTCGTCGCGACCCACCCCCGCGGCAGACTTATGGTTCCGTAGTTGACGAACGACGAGTCCGTGTTCGAAGTCATGACGCCGACGCTCTTCGCGGAGAGTTCAAGCCGTCCGCCCTCCTCGACGACGCAGGCGAGGTTGTAGAAGTTGAAGCCCAGGTGTTCGCCCGTCGCCTTCATCTCGCCGCCATCGTGGATGGTCAGGCGGAATGGATCGGTCCCGCCGTATGTCCTCAGCCAGAAGCTGGCCATGCCGGACGACAAACCGTAGCCGTCGGCGAGCAGATGGCCGTCCTTCCAGATGTCGAACGCGCCGTTGTAGAGCATCGCCGTCCTGGCATGCAGCGTTCCGTTGGATATGGCGTAGTAGTGCGGATTGGTCTGGTCGGAGGTGTTGCGCATGTCGTTGGCGTGCAGCTCAAGCCCGCCAAGGTTGATCTTCCAGTTCATCGCCGAGTAGATGCCGTACGCGAGATACGACCCGTCAAGAACCTCAATTGAATCAGGGTGAACCGACGGATCGAACGTATCGATGAAATACGTCCAGTTCGAAAGGTCCCTGGCATCGCCAAAATCCTCGCCGAGCCAGACCGTCCTACCGTTCGAGCTCGCCGCCCCGGTCAGCGACGCCGACAGGTCGGCATAGAGCGTGCCGCCATCAAAGCGCGGCGTGGCGACTACGGAGTACGGTGAGTTGCCCTGACCGTCATCGACGGCAAGACGGATCTTTGCGCGGTCGGCGGAAGAGACGCCGCTAAAGTCGCCGGGAACAGAGACGCTCTGCATCGCCGCCGCGTACGGAGTGCCGCTGCGGAGGGATATCGTCACCGTACCGGAGGCGGGGAACGTCACATCGCCCCAGTCGGCGATTGTCGCGCCCGCGTCCGCATTCAGATCGACGATGGCGCCGCTTTCAAGCGCGACGCCCGCAAAATCAACGGTGCCGTCGAGCGACAGGATACCGCCGTTCGGAACGCGCACGGTGCCAGTGAAGTCCGCCACGGTGGCAGACGTCAGGCGAAGCGCCTGCGCCGCGTTCTTGCAACCAGCGACGAGCTCGCCGCCGCCGTGGAGCGTGACCGCTGCGCTCTTCTCCGCCGCGTTCGCAAGGCCAACGGCAAAATTGAGCGAGGAGCCAGAAGCGATTGTCACCGGCAGCGCGTCGGAGACGAT
>JBGUVV010000090.1:0-6806 GCA_045220525.1 Kiritimatiellia bacterium | reverse complement strand
CGTCTTGTGATTTCCATCGTGAAGAAGTACATGAACCGCGGACTTTCCTTCCTTGATCTCATTCAGGAGGGCAACACGGGGCTCATGAAGGCGGTGGAGAAATTCGAGTACAAGCGGGGCTATAAGTTCTCGACCTACGCCACTTGGTGGATCCGCCAGGCGGCTACGCGCGCCATCGCCGACCAGGCCCGCACGATCCGCATCCCCGTCCACATGATTGAAACCATCAACAAACTGATGCGTGTGCAGAAGCGGTTGATCCAGAAGCTGGGGCGGGAGCCGCAGGAGAAGGAACTCGCCGTGGAGATGGAGATGTCGCCGGAGGAGGTGCGGAAGGTTTACCGCATGGCGCAGCAGCCGATCTCGCTCCAGTCGAAGGTTGGCGACAACGACGACGCCCACTACGGAGACTTCATACCGGATCTCTCGAGCGAAAATCCGTTTGAGGTCACCGAAGGGCATCTCCTCAAGGAGCGCCTGCGCGAGATACTGAACACGCTGACCGACCGCGAAAGGCAGGTCGTCGATTTCCGCTTTGGCCTCTCCGACGGCTACAGCCGCACGCTTGAGGAGGTCGGCCGCCTTTTCAACGTGACGCGCGAGAGAATCAGGCAGATCGAGGCGAAGGCGCTCAGGAAGCTGCGCCATCCGAGCCGGATGAAGTCGCTTGAGG
This sequence comes from Kiritimatiellia bacterium, assembly GCA_045220525.1. Taxonomy (GTDB): domain Bacteria; phylum Verrucomicrobiota; class Kiritimatiellia; order RFP12; family UBA1067; genus UBA1067. The sequence continues at coordinate 6,133 of JBGUVV010000090.1, read as the reverse complement.
ACTACAGGCAGAATTGACAGGGCCGCATTGGAAAGACGGCGGCGTAACAGAAAAGAAGAATACGAATAAGGAAAAACAAAATGAATTGCATTATCAATGCATTGAAGTTGTTCGAGACGAACACGTGCCAGGCTGCTGTGATAGCCGTGGCCGCGTTTGTCCTCGGGATGGTGGCGATGGTTGTCGTGGGGCGCATCTGCAAGCCATGTGGAGGGTCGTGCGGCCACAAGAAGCCGCAGTCGGGATCGTCCAATGGGGCGCGTCGTCCGTTCGAGAAGCGCAAGCCGCATCCGGCTCCAGCCGATGGTTCGGTGGAGATATACGTCGGGAATCTCAGCTACGACATGACCGAAGCGCAGGTTCGCGAGATGTTCGAGAAGTTCGGAAAGGTCAATTCCGTCCGTCTCGTCATGAACCGCTTTACCGGCAAGTCCAAGGGCTTCGGCTTTGTGCAGATGCCCGTCCGTCCTGAGGCTGATGCCGCGTGTGCCGCGCTCAACGACAGCGAGGTCATGGGCCGCAGGGTGAAGTGCAACGAAGCTAAGAACCTCATCTAAGGAAACTCGGGAAATGGCAAAGGCCTTGGTTCCTATGGCAGACGGCTTCGAAGAAGTGGAAGCCATTGCCGTGATAGACGTGCTCAGGCGCGGCGGCGTCGAAGTCGTCTCCGCGTCTATCGGGCGTTCGCTTGAAGTGAAGGGTGCCCATGGCATTGTGGTCAAGGCCGATGCCCTTTTTGCGGACGTCGCCGACGAGGCATATGATGCAATCGTCCTGCCTGGCGGCGGAGAGGGGACGGAAAACCTCAAAAATTCCGATGCCTTGATCAAGCGCCTCCTGCGCCAGCGCGAAGATGGCGGGCTTCTCTGCGCGATATGCGCGGCTCCCACCGTCTTGCAGGAAGCCGGGCTTCTTGAGCCAGGCCAGCACGTCACGTGCTATCCGACTTGCCAGATGGAGATCGACTGCACATGGGTCAATCAGACGGCCGTCAGCCATAATGGCATTATCACCGGCAGGGCTCCTGGATCGGCCATGACGTTTGCGATGGTCGTTCTTCAGGCTCTTGCCGGGGATGCGGCTGCGCATAAGGTCGCGCGGGGCCTTGTCTTCGATTTCTAAGTTCTTGCTTGCCGGAAGGGGGCTTTCCTTCCGTACTGGCAAATACCTCGTGCAGGCGCTCCTCGTCGGGGCGTTTGCCGGGCTTGTCGTAGTCCTCTTCCGGATGATGATCGACAGGGCGGATGTGCTTGTGGCGTCTATTTCAGGGAAGGCCCCTCTTGCCGTTCGCTTTTTCTTCCCCGCTGTTGGCGCTCTCCTCGGGTATCTCCTGATTCGCAGGTTCGACTCGCTGGAGCATGCGCGCGGCACGGACAGCGCGATCTTGGCCTACCATCGGCGTCATGGCTATGTTCCCCCGGCGGTGCTGCCGGTCAAATCTACGGCTTCAGTGCTCACGGTCGCTTCTGGCGGCAGCGCGGGCTACGAGGGCCCTGTGACGCTTCTTGGGGCTGCTTGCGGAAGCGTGGTCGCCTCTTGGTTCGGGCTTTCCAGAAAGGCGAGGCGCATTCTCATGACGGCCGGAATCTCGGCCGGAATCTCGGCCTTGTTTCAGGCGCCGCTCGCCGGCGCGATGTTCGGCTTCGAGGTCCTCTATTCTTCGAGCGACGTCGAGTACGACTGCATCCTTCCTTGCTTTATCGCATCTACAGTCGCCTATACAATCTTTGCGTATTTCTTCGGCTGGGGGGCGCTTTTCCCGATGCCGGAGGGAATAGCCTACCAGAACGGGCTAAGGCTCCTGCCGTATTTCATCCTTGCCATTGCCATTACGTTTGGCGCGCGTTTTTACATAAGCGTCTTTACCGCCACGGAACGGTGGTTCTCGGCGCGCAGGTGGCCGGGCGGCGTCAAGGTGTTCCTTGGCGGCGTCATTGCGGGTTTGGTTGGGCTTCTCGTCCCCGAAGTCCTTGGTACGAGCTATTCCGTCATAGGCGCAGAGCTTTCCGGCGGGGGGCTAGGGATGTGGGCCTTGCTTGCCATATTCTTTGCAAAGGCGGTCGCCACTTCCTTTACGGTGGGCTCCGGCGGCTCTGGCGGCGTATTTGCCCCTGCGATTGTCTGCGGCGGATCGATGGGAGGGGCGATAGGGATATTCTTCTCTCGTATTCTGCCCGAGTCGTGGGGCATACATCCTTCTGCGTTTGCGCTTGTTGGCATGGCCGGATTCCTTGCTTCGGCCGTCCGCACGCCTCTTACGGCGATAGTCATGGTGGCTGAGATAACAGGGAACCACCAGCTTCTCGTTCCTGCGATGTGGGTCTGTGGAATCTCGTTCTGGCTCAACAACGGGTGGTCGCTTTATCGCAGCCAGCCGCATTGCAGGGATTCGTCGCCGCTGCGACTTGGCGTAAAACACGAAATACCCTCTGGGGGGTAGGCTCATTTTGGCAGATTTGGTATCATGCAAGTATTGCCGGAGTGTTCCGTTAGGAGATGTTCAATCCTTCCCCTATGCGCAAGTATTTCCACGACACGTTTACGATGCCGATGTTCAATTGCCAGAAGCGCTGGAGAGCCTTGCCGAGAAGCGCGTCGTCGATCTCGACAATCCCCCGGCCATCATTCCCCCGGGCGAAATCGTCTTCAAGACGCCGACAGGCAAATACATCTGCTCCGTCTGCGGGTATGTCTATGATCCCGCCGAGCATGACGGCGTGGCGTTCGAGGACCTCCCGGCCGATTGGGTTTGCCCGCGCTGCAAACAGCCGAAGGACAAATACAATCGCGCATAGGTATATAAATCAAGTCTCTTTTAGTAGCCGCAAAGAACGCAGAGGACGCAAAGGAAAAGAGAACGGTCTGAAAACTCTATGCGATCTTTGTGTTCTTTGCGGCTAAATAACTAAGAAAGGAACGAAATGAAAGTACTGCTCATAAATGGAAGTCCGCGCGAGAACGGCAACACGGCTCGTGCGCTCAAGGAAGTAGCCGACACCAAGAACCTCAAGCGCGGCGACGCCATCCCCCGCTCCGCCGACGAACCTTGGCAGCCAATGCACTTCATAAGGTAAAATAGCGCGCAGTTCTAAATCCATAGGAGGATCAATGAAATCGCTCAAAGAGCTGTATCGCATAGGGCGCGGACCGAGTTCCAGTACCGCGAGACGTCCGTCGGCGGTCTTTCACGCTTCGTACGGAGATGAGCGATCTGGATGTGATATAATTCTGGTGCAAAGGAGAAAAGGCAATGAATCTATTGGCCTCAAGCATGAATGTTTTGTCAGACATCTTCATGATGGGCGATTCGACGATGTGCGACTACAAGCCAGGCTCCTACCGGAGGCGCAAGGATGAAGTTCGCATTTAATTCTTTAGTCGCAATTGCCGCGGTTGCGTTGCTGCCGACGGTTGGCATGGCGGCGAATCCCATCCAGCGCGAGATTGACGCTGTAGCCGCAAAGGGCGGCGGACGCGTAGTTATTCCTGCGGGCGAGCATTTCAGCGATGGGCCTCTACGCCTTAGGAGCAACGTGGAGCTTCGTCTCGAAGAGGGCGCGAAGCTGGTCTTCTCCGACGACCCGGCGAAGTATCTTCCGGCGGTGCCCACGAGCTGGGAGGGTGTGGAGTGCCTCAACTACTCGCCGCTCATCTATGTTTACGGATGCACGAATGTCGCGATCACGGGCAAGGGCACGATTGCGCCTAAGATGAAGTTCTGGCGCAAGTGGTTTGGCCGCGGGGCCGGGCATCGGGCCGCGACGAGGAAGCTCTACGACTGGTGCAGCTTTCTCGCGCCTCTCGAAGAGCGAGACTTGACGAAGCTTCCGGAATCGAACGTGAGACCCCACCTCATCCAGTTCAACCGCTGCAAGGACGTGCGGCTGGAGGGCTTCAGGATACGCGAGTCGCCGTTCTGGACGATACACCTCTACCTCTGCGACGGCGTAGTTGCGCGGGGGCTCGACGTCCGCGCCCACGGGCACAACAACGACGGCATCGACATCGAGATGACGAAGAACGTCCTTGTCGAGAACTGCCGCTTCGACCAGGGGGACGACGCAGTCGTGATAAAGTCCGGGCGCAACCATGACGCATGGCGGCTTGCGACCCCGAGCGAGAACATCGAGGTCAGGAACTGCACGGTCGTCAACGGGCATGTCCTCCTTGGAATCGGCAGCGAGATGTCGGGCGGCGTCCGCAACGTATATCTCCACGACTGCGTCCTTGAAAGCGAAGTGCGCAGGCTCTTCTACGTGAAGACCAACGAGCGGCGCGGCGGATTCGTAGAGAACATCCGCATGGAGAACGTGACGGCGAAAAAAGTGCAATTTGGCGTGATGGACGTCGAAACGGACGTCCTCTACCAGTGGCGGGCTTTCCCGACGCACGAGGTGCGGGTTACGCCGATCAAGAACCTTTCGATGAAGAACGTCACGGTCGAAGAGGCCGAATGGCGCGTCCACATCCTCGGCGACAAGCGTCTGCCTGTCGACGGCGTTTCGCTTGAAAACGTCCGTGTCATGAAGACTGCGAAGCCTGATCTTGTCGAAAACGCCGTCAACGTCGCCGTTCGATAGCGAGGCTATGCCGTCATTAGGGGAGACGGCGTCGGCGAGAGTCCCTTTCCAAGAATTAATTTGCGACCAATACCCTGCAAGGGTGATTGACTCTGCGGAATTTTTGGTATAATAACGACAATGAAAACCATCATAACTGTCGCGGCGGCTTTTTGCATGGCGCTTGTCTCGCTCGCAGGCGAGACTTACAGTCTCAACACGGACTGGCGGTTCGTGAAGGCATCGAAGACGATTCCGCTTTCTGCGGCCAAGGCGAACATGGAAAATGGCGGCGTGTCTCCGTTGCAGGCGCGAATCGACGCCATTGCGGAGTCTGGCGGGGGAACGCTTGTTATCGCGCCTGGCGTTTACAAGACGGGAGCGCTCTTCTTCAAGCCTGGCGTAAACCTGCGCCTTGAGAAGGGGGCGGAGATTGTGGGCGTTGATGACGAGGCTGGCTATCCGCTTTGCGAGACGCGAATAGAGGGCGAGACGTGCCGCTACTATCCTGCCATCATAAACGCCGACAGGTGCGATGGCTTTACGATAAGCGGCGAGGGCGTCATAGACGGACATGGCGCGAACACGTGGGAGGATTTCTGGACGAAGCGCCGCGCCGCGAAGAAGAAAGGCCTGGAATTTCGCAACAAGGATCTGATGAGGCCGAGAGTCCTCTACGTGTCGCGCTCCAAGAACGTCGATGTTTCTGGCGTCACGTTCAAGAATTCGAAGTTTTGGACGACGCACTTCTACGACTGCGAGGACGTGACGGTGCACGACTGCACGATTCGCGCCGAAATCCTGCGCGATTCGAGGGGCGGCGAGCTCAAGGGGCCTTCGACCGACGCAATAGACATCGACAAGTGTCGGCGCTTTACCGTCCGCAACGTTGATATATCGGTCAACGACGACGGTGTTGTTGTGAAGGGCGGCAAAGGCCCGTGGGCGGACGACTACAATAAATTTCCAGGAAATGGCCCGTCGAGCGGAATCCTCGTCGAAAACTGCGTCTTTCGCTACCCGACCCACACTGCGCTTACACTTGGATCGGAATGCCCTGCCGCGTCCGGCGTCACGATGCGCAACTGCACGATGGACGGATGCGGGAACCTTCTGAATCTCAAAATGAGGTCTGATACGCCGCAGCGATATTCCGACGTCCTTGTTGAAGGCTGCAAGGGCTCGTGCCGCACTTTCCTGCGAGTCCAGAACTGGCGCCAGTATCACAATGCGGGCGGACGACCGGCAAGCGAACTCAAGAGCTTCGCTAAGAACGTTGTCCTTCGCCGGAATGAGTTGGCAGTTTCCAAGGCGAAGGATATCGACAAGGCGGACGGCGCATTCGAACTCGAAGGCCTTGTTCTCAATGACAACGTCCTAAACGGCAGCGAAGCTCAGTAGCGCGGGCTGATGACGTTTCGCTATCATCTTCTTTTTCGCTCGGAATCCGGCGTAATATGAGCGAAATCGGACAGGTAATCGGGGAATTTCATGCTAACTTTGACGGGAAAACCGTGAAACTTCACTTGTGATTGTCGAGTGAAGATGGTATAATCCAAAGAATAATGAAAAAC
>JBGUVV010000089.1:0-5896 GCA_045220525.1 Kiritimatiellia bacterium | reverse complement strand
CTGTGGTTCCGCGACAGCCTCGGCCTGCGCCTTAGGCTCGGCCTTCTTCTTGCGGTTCTTCCACTGCGGCCCGTACTTCGGGAACTTCTCTACCTCGGAATAGACGCCGTTAGTGAACGCGACGACATGGCCCGTCGTTACGAGCCAGGCGAGATGCTTTTCGAAGTCCGCTATGTCCCTCGGGAATTCGCTCTTGTCGCAGCATGGATTTTCTGCGACGAACCTTGCCGCAGTGGCAAGCTCCGGTATCGCGTGGTCGGCGTCGAACTGCCGGTACTCGACATTCGTCACGAACTCCGGCCCGCGCGAGTCGTTGGCCCTGAAGAACTTGAGCTTGCGGTGGTGGAACGCCCCGCGAAGCGCAAAGCACATGTTGTAGGGAGCGCGCCGCTCCGCGTCAACCGCGTTCCTGACGGCCATCACAAGAGACGCCGACGGGCTCTTCATCGCGGCGGCCGCCGTGATCATGACGTGCTTCGGCGCCTCCACAAGAGAAGGAAGGATCATTCGCCTGAACTCGCCCTCCGCCTGTTCGCGGTCCATCATTATCAGCTCGCCCTCGTCCTGCGGCGCCGCGCCGCCGTCCTGCGACTTGGCGAAGAAGACGGTCTTCTTCGTCGCGCCCTTGCGCCATTCCTCTATGACCTCAGGGTCGCGGACCATCTCAATGCGGGCGCGATACTCGTCCTCCGTCATCGAGGGATATTTCGTCCGCAGCATCTCCCTCACGACGGAGCCGAACTCGTGTATGTTGGGAGGCCCGAGAAGAACGCCCGAAAGCCCGCATCTTGCGACGCAGTTGAAATTCCCCTTGGGCGGCTCGCACTCGACTTCCTTCGAGCCGTAGTAGTTCTCGAGATGCGCAGACATCGCATGGTCGCAGACCTCGGCCTGCGAAACCGCCGCGAAGCCGCACGCCTTGCACTGGTAAAGCCCGCCCGGCTCCTTGGGGACGATCTTCAGGAGTATCGACTCCGGGTTGTCGAGGAGAAAGCCGGCAATGTCCTTGAGCTTGAACGCATGCGCGTCGCTCTGTATCTTGCGGAAGATCGTGCCGAGGGCCTTCGGCTCCGGCAGTATCTTTATCTCGCATTCAAGCGGGCGCACCCTCTCGCGGAAAGCCGGCCTCTGGCCGCCGGAACGCTCGAACCCGCGGGGCTTGGGCTTGCCTGCGCCGCCCTGCCTTGGGCCCGAGAACGCCTTCGCCGGGCGCCCTTCCTGCGACTGTTCGCGGTTGCGCCCGGGAGAGACGCTGCCCACCGAGACCTTCTCGGCCTTCTTCGCCCACACTGGGGCGAATTCAAAGGAGCCGAGTCCGCTCAGATCTACTGCATTGCCGTTTTCTTCCGCCATGTCGTCATCCTCCGATGAACTTTTCGCCAAGCTCCACCGCTTTAAGGTTGAGCTCAAGAAGATTCGCCTTGCGAGCGCTTATCGTCTCGCGGAGCGCCTCCGAGATGGTCTCCGGCGCCACGCACCGCGTCTTCTCCACTATTGCGCCGAGGATTATCATGTTGGCGAGCGACGTCGCCTCCATCTCCTTTGCCATCTGCGTGGCGGGAATGTAAACGGCCTCTACGTCGTCCCGCGCGACCTTGCGGGAGACAAGCGAAGAATCGACGAAAATCTTCCCGCCCGGCGCGACGGCCCCCTCGAACTTGTCGAGCGAGGGTTCGTTCATCACCATGAGGATGTTGGGATGGGCTATGATCGGAGAGCCTACTGGCTCGTCCGAGACTATGACGGAGCAGTTGCACGTTCCGCCGCGCATCTCCGGCCCGTAGGAAGGAAGCCAGGAAAGCTCCTTCCCCTCTATCAGCGCCGCGTGGGCGAGAACCTTGCCGGAAAAGAGCAGCCCCTGCCCTCCGAATCCCGCCATTATTGTCTCGTATGTCATTTCTGCATTCCTTTCCCGCGGTGCTACGCCCTGTTCCTGAAATTGCCGAGGGGATAAAACGGAATCATCTTCTCCTCCACGAACTTGCATGCGGCGACGGGATCGAGGCCCCAGTTCGTCGGACACGTGGAGACGACCTCCACGAGCGAGAAGCCCTTGCCCTCGACCTGCGTCTTGAAGGCGTTGAGGATCGCCTTCTTCGCCTGGCGCACGTGCGGAACGGAATTCACCGCGACGCGCTCGATATACGCCGGGGCGTCGAGGGTCGCAAGAAGCTCGCAGATGCGGATGGGCATGCCCTGCGTCTTCGGGTCGCGCCCGTATGGCGAGGTCTGCGTCACCTGGCCGATCAGGGAAGTCGGCGCCATCTGGCCGCCCGTCATGCCGTAGATCGCGTTGTTGATGAAGATGATCGTCACGTTCTCGCCGCGGCAAGCGGTGGAGACGGTCTCGCAAAGGCCGATCGACGCCAGGTCGCCGTCGCCCTGGTAGGTGAAGACCACGCTGTCGGGGAGCGAACGCTTGACGCCAGTCGCCACAGCGGGCGCACGGCCGTGGGAGGCCTCGATCATGTCGCACTTGAAGTAGTCGTACGCCATCACGGAGCATCCGACCGGCGCAATGCCGATAGTCCTGCCCTCGATGCCGAGCTCGTCTATCGCCTCGGCGACGAGCCTGTGGACAATTCCGTGGGTGCACCCCGGGCAGTAGTGGAGAACCGCGTCCGTAAGGGCCTTCGGCTTCTGGAAAACAACGGCCATGTTACTTAGCCTCCTTCTTGATGGCCGCCAGCACTTCGTCGGCTCCGGGAATCATTCCGCCGACGCGGTTGCACATGGCGACGTTCTTGGAGCAACCTATCGCAAGCTTGACGTCTTCGTTCATCTGGCCCATGTTGAGCTCCACCGTAAGGAAGCTCTTCACCTTCTTCGCGGCGGCGGCAAGCGGCGCCTTCGGGAACGGATAGAGAGTGATCGGCCTTATCATGCCGACCTTGATCCCCTCCTTGCGGGCCGCGACTATCGCGTTCTTCGAGACGCGTGCCGTGATGCCGACCGAGACGACGCATATTTCCGCGTCGTCCATGAGATACTCCTCCCAGCGGCACTCCTCCCTCTCGAGCTTCGCGTAGCGCTCGAACCTCTCGTAGTTCGTCCTCTCAAGCTCGTCCGGCTTGAGGTAGAGGGAGTTCACGACGTTGTGCGGGCGCTTCATCCCAGTCCCAGTCGTGGCCCACGGCTTCGTGGCCGGAATCGACTCGGGATCGACAGTCTCCTCGGGAAGCGAGACTGGCTCCATCATCTGGCCCATCGTTCCGTCGGCGAGCAGCATCGCGGGCATGCGGTATTTCTCGCCAAGCTCGAACGCGAGGCTCGTCATGTCGGCCATCTCCTGAACGGTCGCGGGGGCGAGGACGATGATGTGGAAGTCGCCGTGGCCGGGGCCGCGCGTCATGAAGAAATAGTCGGACTGCGAAGGCTGGATTCCCCCGAGCCCCGGGCCGCCGCGCTGGACGTTGACGATGAGAGCGGGGAGGTCTGCGCCCGCGAGATACGACATCCCTTCCGCCTTAAGCGATATCCCGGGCGACGACGAGCTCGTCATCGCGCGGCGGCCCGCCGCAGCGGCTCCGTAGACCATGTTGATCGCGGCGATTTCGCTCTCGGCCTGGAGGAACGTCCCGCCGATCTTCGGCATGCGCTTCGACATGTAGGCCGCGATTTCCGTCTGCGGCGTTATGGGATAGCCAAAGTAGTGCCTGCATCCGCAGCGTATCGCGGCCTCCGCGATCGCCTCGTTGCCCTTCATTAGAACCTTCTTGCTCATATCTTCTCCGCTACCTCTCGACAGTTATGACGCAATCCGGGCACATAAGCGCGCAGGACGCGCATCCGACGCACGCATTGGGATCGGTCAATTCTACGGGCGCATGGCCCTTGTGGTTTAGTTTTGTCTTTGAAATGGCGAGAATCTTCTTGGGGCAGGCGGCCACGCACATGCCGCACCCCTTGCACAGATCTTCCCTGAATGTTAGCTTTGCCATTCTGTTCTCCTTCGTGTGAATGGTGTATTATACCATAATTCCGCATCTTTGGCGCAATTGCACCAAAGCCCAGCCTGCGCGGGACATGAAACCGGCCTTAGACGCCCGGAATCTGCAGAAGCGCAACAGGCCTGAAAAAGCCGCCAAGCTTTGAGACCTGGGCGAACGTGAACTGCTCGGGATCGTAGCGCATAAGAATGACATCGCCCGACCGTTCACATGCGACAAGCGCCAATGTATCCGAGACAAAGATGAAGTCCCGCGGCCAGTCGCCGTCGAGACGAGTCCTCGCCTTAAGCTCCATCTTGCCAGTCGCCTCGTCAAAGCCATACGCCGCAAGCGAGTTCTCGCCGCGATTCGATACGACGACGCCGTCCTTGCGAGGCGTCATGCGGATTGCCGCGGCGAGCCAAGGCCTTTCCTTCAGCGACTGGTCGGCGATTGTCGAATGGGTGTCGAGCATCTTGAAGCCGCCGTTCTCGCTCCACGAGAGCGACGACACCACGTTGCCGAGTTCGTGGGCGAGGAATACGAGACGCCCGTTGGGATGGAAGACGAGGTGGCGAGGGCCGGAGCCCGCAGGCGCTACGTCGAACTTGTCGCCGGAGGGATATGAGAGTATGGCGTCAAGCCCGAGATCGACGACGCAATAGCCCTTCCCTCCCGGAAGCGGCATCGCCTGGTGGCAGTGGGCCTTTTCCTGCCGCGGCAGATTTGGCCCGGAGCCAAAGTGCCTATGGCGGACAAGCTCGCCGAACCGCCCTTCCGAAACCTCCACGGACCCGGCGGTTCCGCCCGAGTAGTCAGCCCAAATCGCCCTCTTTCCGTCTGGCATTACGGCGACATGGCAGGTACTGCACCCGAGAGGCAGCTCATCCACCTGAGAGAGCTCTACCGAGTCCGCCGACGCTCCTCCTGCCGCTTTCGCGCCGATGCGGAAGGAAGCAAGCCCCTGCCGAGTGCAGGAATAGAGATATTTTCCGTCAGGCGAGAGAGCCTGGTATATCGCATTGGAAACGGGATATTCGGCGACGATCGCCATCCTTCCGGTGGCGAGGTCGAGATCGATGGTGTTTAGCCCGTTAGTGTGGATGGCGTCAGTGTAGCAGCCGAGAAAGAAAAACATGGCCTCAGATCCTCCCTGCATTCTTGGCGGCAATTGACTTTACCAAGTCAGCCGCTTCCCTTGCCAGCTTCTCAATCGCCGCGAAATCGCCGTTGGCAAGCGCGTCTTTGGGGACGATCCACGTGCCGCCGCAGCATGCGACCTCCGGCACGGCCAGGTATTCCGCGACATTTGACATGTTCACGCCGCCCGTCGGCATGAATCTCACCCCAGTGAAGCAAAACGCCCCAAGGAGGTTCTTTATCATCTTGACGCCGCCCGCCGCCTCGGCGGGAAAGAACTTCACGAACCTGCAGCCGGCGGAAAGAGCCTGGGAAAGCTCGCTCGCCGTCGCAACGCCAGGGCACATGGGGAGCCCTGCCGCATTGGCCGCAGACACCACGGCGGGGTCAAAACCCGGCGCAACGCCGAACACAGCCCCTGCGGCCTTTGCCGCTTCCACCATTTCAGGCGTAAGCAATGTTCCCGCCCCGACAATCGCCTCGGGGACGCCATTGCGTATCGCGGCAATCGCGGCAGGCGCCGCCTTTGTGCGGAACGTCACCTCTAAAACCGGAAGCCCGCCGCCTACAAGCGCCTTTGCAAGCGGCACCGCCTGCGATTCGTCTTCAATAACTATCACTGGCACGATGCCAGATTCTCCCAGCACATCGACAATGTCGGATTTCACCTTGATTTTCCTCCTTGACCATTCTTCGTGATGCGCAATATTATAACAACAAGCCGATTTCAATGCAAGGAAACAGGTAAATTGCAAGTCAGGTGAGTCAATTTTCTGAAGATGGGCCCGAGGGGCCTCGGCAGCAGTTCGAACATTTTCATTTGAGTT
>JBGUVV010000088.1:0-12409 GCA_045220525.1 Kiritimatiellia bacterium | reverse complement strand
TGTGGCACCCGTCGCAGGCGAGACTTCGGTCACGGTGCACTTCTCGGGTCAGCGCTCAATTATCAGCGACGCGACCGCGCATGCAGTCCTCAACGTCGTCCGTGAGCTCGTCTCGAACGCCGTTCGACACGGCAACGCGGAATCCATCCAGATTGCAGGGACCGCAGACGGAACAATGGTTGAGGTATCGGTGCACGACGACGGCTGCGGTTTCGACGTGGCGAACCGGCCGCGACAGGAGAACGGACACTTCGGACTCGACGGAATCGTCGAACGCATTGAACGCATCGGCGGGGCATTCGAGCTCGAATCCGTTCCGGGCAAGGGCACCTGCGCGAAAATAACAATCATTAGGGGCCGAGGCAATACATGAAACCGATACGAATAGTAATTGCGGACGACCATGCGCTCCTGAGGCGCGGACTTGCGACCCTGCTTGGCTTCGACACGGAACTCGCAGTAGTCGGCGACGCCAAGAATGGAGAAGAGGCCGTAAGGGTCGCGATTGAACAGAAGCCTGAAGTAGTTGTCATGGATCTCTCGATGCCAGTCATGGACGGCGTAGAGGCGACGCGGCGGATACGGAACACCCTTCCGGATTCCCGTGTCATGATCCTCACCTCGTATGGCACGTCGGTCGATGTCGCGCGCGCAATCGAGGCAGGTGCCTCAGGTGCGCTCGTCAAGGATGCAGAGGACGAACTGCTCATCAGCGCCATCCGCACAATCGCTGCGGGCGGGACCGCCTTTTCACCGGAGATAAAGGCAATGCTGAAAAGCGAGCCGCACCCGCCTGTCCTGACAGACCGGCAGCGAGAGATTCTGGAGAAAACGAGCGAGGGTCTCTCAAGCGACGAAATCGCCGACCGGCTCGGCATCTCGTCCTACGCCGTCAACCAGCACCTCGATACGATTCGCCGCAAACTAGGCGCGTCAAGCCGCACTGAAGCCGTCGCCATCGCGCTCAAAAGGCATCTCCTGCGGATATAGTCGCTTTGTCTGTTCCCGCCACCCTAAAAATAGGGTAATGTGGAAACTTGGGGACAGACCCCGCCGCTGTGGGGAGAGACCCCGCCGTCGCTTCATTTTTCGCGGGCTACCTCGCGTTTTCTGCAACTTATCGCATTTCAAGCCGTTTTGCGATGGCATAAGCCATACCGCGAGACAGGGGACGCACGTCGGGTATGGCGCAAAGTGCGGGTTGGGCGTTACCGGGCGAGCGGCACAAGGAGCACGGTTGCGTGCGAAACTTGCCGCACAAGGACAGGCAAAACGTAAGGCATAGGATCGCCCTATGGAAATGCCACCAACAATCCGATTACCCTTTATGTGGAGCAATGTAGTAAAATATCGAGCGTCGGCCACGGACGGCGAAAAAATAGTATAATACACAACAATCAGAAAAGGAGAAATCCATGAGCACCACCATCAAGAACATCCTCGGCAAAGTCGGCGGAACGCCACTCGTCGAAATTTCAGGCAAGCTTAACAAGGGCGGCGCGAGAGTCCTCGCAAAAGTCGAGTTCTTCAATCCCGGCGGCAGCGTCAAGGACCGCATCGCCCTCTCGATGGTCGAGGCGGCTGAAAAGGACGGCACCCTCAAGCCAGGCGCGACGATCATCGAGCCAACGAGCGGCAATACCGGCGTAGGGCTCGCCCTCGTCTCGGCGGTCAAAGGCTACCACCTCATCCTCACGATGCCGGAGACGATGAGCATCGAGCGCCGCAAGCTCGCTGCCGCCTACGGCGCGGAGATTGTCCTTACGCCCGGCTCGGCCGGAATGAAAGGCGCGATCGCCAAGGCAAACGAGCTTAGGGACTCTACTCCGGGCGCGGTGATCCTCCAGCAGTTCGAGAATCCCGCAAACCCAGACTTCCACTACCGCACGACTGGACCGGAAGTATGGGAGGGAACCGGCGGCGAAGTCGCGGCGTTCGTGGCAGGCGTAGGAACGGGCGGCACCATCACTGGAACCGGCAAGTACCTCAAGGAGAAAAATCCCGAGGTGAAGCTCTTCGCAGTCGAGCCCGACTCATCTCCAGTCCTTTCCGGTGGGCAGCCAGGCCCCCACAAGCTACAGGGAATCGGCGCGGGATTCGTCCCGAAAGTGCTCGACACCTCCCTTCTCACCGAAGTCATCAAGGCTTCCGCCGAGGACGCCGGAGCGACGGCGCGGGCTGCGGCGGCGCAGGAGGGGCTCCTGGTCGGCATATCGTCCGGCGCATCGCTCTGGGCGGCGCTTGAGCTCTCTAAGCGCCCTGAGTTCGCGGGGAAGACGATTGTCTCCCTTCTCCCCGACACAGGCGAGCGGTATCTATCTACGTGGCTCTTTGAATAAGTGACGTCGTTACTCGAAAAAGCATCTGCGCAGCCGCGCGCGCTGACGCATCGGGAACTGGTCGACATCCTGACCTGGCCCGATGCGGACGCGCTTTTCAATGCCGCCTACGAGGTAAAAACAAGGACCGTCGGGCGGCGCGTCGCGTTTCGCGGGCTCGTGGAGTTCGGGAACGCATGCGAAAAGAACTGCCTCTACTGCGGCATCCGCAAGGGCAACGGAAAGGTGCGCCGATTCAAGATGGCGGCGGACGAAATCGTCCGCGCAGCCAAGTGGGCAGAGAAGGCCGGATACGGAAGCGTAGTCCTGCAATCCGGCGAGCTCACGGGCGAGGCAAACGCCGCGTTCGTGGAAGACGTGCTAAGGCGCATACATGCCGCATCGGGCGACGGCTTCGGCATCACCCTCAGCCTCGGCGAGCAGACGGAGGAGACATACCGCCGGTGGAAAGCGGCTGGCGCACACCGCTATCTTCTGCGGATAGAGACATCAAACCCCGAGCTTTACGCAAAGCTGCATCCAGCCGACCACTCGTGGGAAAAGCGCCGCGACTGCCTGCGCGCGCTCAGGCGCTCAGGCTATCAGGTCGGAAGCGGAGTAATGGCAGGGCTGCCAGGCCAAACGCCCGACGACCTTGCATCCGACATAGAGTTCTTCGCGGCCGAAGACCTCGACATGATCGGCATGGGGCCGTATATCCCGCACCCGGATACACCGCTCGGCGAAGGCATTCAATGGAATCAAGACGCGGCGAAAGCGCGGCTTGAGCTGGGCCTTAGGATGATTGCCGCGACGAGACTCTTTCTCCACGACGTCAACATCGCGGCCGCCACCGCCCTTCAGGCGCTCGATCCGCAAGGCCGCGAAAAAGGCCTTCTCGCCGGCGCAAACGTGATGATGCCGAACGTGACCGACAACCAATACCGAGCCGACTACCAGCTCTATGCCGGAAAGCCCTGCCTCGACGAGAACGCTGCCGTCTGCCGCGCATGCCTCGAAAAGCGCATTTCCGACATAGGCGAGACAATCCTCTGGAACGAGCGCGGCGACTCCCCGCACTGGCAAAGCCGCTTAGGCTAACCGTTTTTTTAAAGGCATTTCTCGCATCCATAGGAATAACCTATGGAGGGGCAAATGCAATTCCTATTATCTGCACCACAAGCAGGTGCAGTATAATAATTATGATGATTTTTACCTACAAGGAGAAAAAACCTATGGACAACAGGCAGGAACTAAACCGCAACCTCGCGCAGATGCTCAAGGGCGGAGTGATCATGGACGTGACGACGCCGGAGCAGGCGAAGATTGCCGAGGCGGCCGGTGCATGCGCGGTGATGGCGCTTGAGCGCATCCCGGCGGACATACGCGCGGCGGGCGGCGTGTCGCGCATGAGCGACCCCGCGATGATCAAGGGCATACAGGCGGCGGTTTCGATTCCCGTAATGGCGAAGTGCCGCATCGGGCACATTGCCGAGGCGCGTATCCTTGAGGCCATTGAAATCGACTACATCGACGAATCGGAGGTCCTCTCCCCCGCCGACGACGTCCGGCACATCGACAAGACGAAGTTCGCAGTGCCTTTCGTCTGCGGCGCTCGCGACCTCGGCGAGGCGCTAAGGCGCATCGGCGAGGGCGCAACGATGATCCGCACCAAGGGCGAGCCGGGGACGGGCGACGTCGTGCAGGCCGTCAGGCACATGCGCAAGATGCAGTCGGAAATCCGCCGCGTCGTCTCCTTGCGCGAGGACGAGCTCTATGAAGCCGCAAAGGAACTTGCCGCGCCGCTCGACCTCGTGAAGTTCGTGCACGATAACGGCAAGCTGCCTGTCGTCAATTTCGCGGCCGGCGGCGTGGCTACGCCAGCCGACGCCGCGCTCATGATGGAGCTTGGCGCAGAGGGCGTTTTCGTGGGGTCGGGAATCTTCAAGTCCGGGGACCCGGCGAAACGCGCGGCGGCGATCGTCCAGGCCGTCACCAACTGGCAGGACTCGAAGCTGCTCGCAAAGCTCTCCGAGAACCTTGGCCCTGCGATGGTGGGAATCAACGCCGATGAGATAGAGACGATCATGGAAGAGCGCGGAAAATAGTTTTTAGCCACAAAGATCACAAAGAACACATAGGGATATCGTAAAGAGTTTCTACTCTCTTTGTGCGCTTTGTGTTCTTTGTGGCTAAAGAAAGGTGTTGGCAAATGAACATAGGTGTGTTGGCTGTCCAGGGCGCGTTTGCTGAGATGGAGGCGTATTGGCGTCGGAAAGGCGCAAACGTCTTCGAGATCCGCCAGCTCGCCGACCTTGAACGCAAAATGGACCTCCTCGCCCTTCCAGGCGGTGAATCGACGGTCCAGGGGAAGCTCCTGAAGGACCTCGGGCTTTTCTCGCCGATAAAGGAGCGCATCGAAGATGGGCTTCCAGTCTTTGCGACTTGCGCAGGACTCATCCTCCTTGCGGAGAAGATCGAGGATGTCGGCAGCAAGGACGAGACGCGCCCTGAGAAATGGTTCGGCATTCTCCCCGTCACCGTTCGCCGCAATGCATACGGGCGGCAGCTCGGCAGCTTCCAGACAGTCGGCACGTTCGACGGGAAGCCAAACGTGCCGATGACCTTCATACGCGCCCCTGCGATAACCGCCGTCTCGCCCGGGGTAGAGGTGCTTTCGACTTTCGACGGAGCGCCGACGGCAGTCCGCTGGCGCAACATCACTGCCTTCACCTGGCACCCAGAACTTGGCGAAAAAATGGTATAATACTGGCCATGACACTCCAGCAGCTCAAATACGCAGATGCAGTGGCAAACTGCGGAAGCATCAGCGAGGCGGCGCGGCGCGTGTTCGTGACGCAGCCGACGCTGACCGAATCGATACGCGCCTTGGAAGAGGAGCTTCGCACCGCGATCTTCACGCGAACGGCGCGGGGAGTGACCGTAACGCGCGAGGGAGAGGAATTCCTCGCCTCTGCGCGGCAGATACTCGACGATACGTCGCGCATCACCGAGAAATACACCGGCAAGGCGGTGCGCCGTCCGCAGTTCGCCGTATCGTGCCAGCACTACGCGTTCGCGGTCGAGGCGTTCATGGAGGTAGTTAAGGCGAACGGCTCGGACGCCTACGACTTCACGCTGCGCGAGACGGTGACGAGCGAAATCATCGACGACGTGGCGCGGCATCGCAGCGAAGTGGGCATCATGTATCTCTCGACGCGCAACGAAACCGCGCTGCGCAAGATACTCCGCAAGGAGGAGCTTGAGTTCGAGGAGCTATTTTCGGCAAAGCCGCATGTGTTCCTCGGGAGAAAGCATCCTCTCGCGAAGAAGAAGTCGATACGTCCTGACGAGCTCGACCAATACCCCTACATCACTTACGAGCAGGGCGTGGAAAACGCGCTCTACTTCACGGAGGAGGTAATGCCCGCCATCGACAGGAAGAAGAACATCCGCGTCCGCGACAGGGCGACGATGACGAACCTGATACTCGGCCTCGACGGTTTCACCGTGGCGTCCGGCGTCCATGCGAAGGCCTACAACCCCTCGATCGTGTCCGTGCCGCTAAAGCTGGAAGACAAGATAACCGTCGGCATAATCCGCCGTTCCGGCATACCGCCCTCCCCCGCCGCCGACGCGTTCATCGCCGCCGTCCGCCGCCTTATCGCCGCCAAGTAGCAATAGGCTTTGCCTATGGGTATGCGGCAAGACTTCCGATTACCCTTTGACAGCGCGGATGTGAGATAATATTGCCATCGGAACCCAACAAAAGGAGAGATGGCAATGAGCGAGAGAAAATACCACATCGAGACGCTGGCGATCCACGCCGGACAGGACGCACACGGCGACCCCGCCACCAACGCGCGGGCAGTTCCGGTCTATCGGACTACGGCATACAACTTCCGCGACTCCAAGCACGGGGCTGACCTCTTCGCCCTAAGGGAGCTCGGCAACATCTACGCGCGGCTCATGAACCCGACCAACGACGTCCTCGCAAAGCGCATCGCAGCGCTCGAAGGCGGCGCGGCGGCGCAGACGCTTGCAAGCGGCACGGCGGCAATCTACTTCACGGTCACGAACATCGCCCGCGCTGGCGATGAGGTGGTGGCGGCCTCCAACCTCTACGGCGGCACGTTCAGTCAGTTCGACGCGATCCTCCCTAACGCCGGAATCAATGTGAACTTCACGCCGGTAAACGACTTCGCCGCCGTCGAAGCGGCCATCAACGAAAAGACGCGCCTCGTATTCATCGAGGCCGTCGGCAACCCGGCCCTCGACATCGCGGACATCGAGAAATACGCGGAAGTCGCCCATCGCCACCATCTGCCGCTAGTCGTCGATGCGACGTTCACTCCGCCGCCGCTGCTGCGAGCCCTTGACCACGGAGCGGACTTCGTAATACACTCGCTTTCCAAGTGGATAGGCGGGCATGGCGCGGGGATAGGCGGTGTCGTAGTCGAAAAAGGCGGCTTCGACTGGTCGGACCCGAAGTTTGCGCTTTACAACGAGCCGGACAAGGGCTACCACGGTCTTCGCTTCGCCCACGACCTGCCGGACGTGCTAAAGCCCATCGCCTTCTCCATCCGCCTCCTGACGGTTGGAATCCGCAACCAGGGCCCGACGCTCGCGCCAGATGCCGCGTGGATATTCCTGCAGGGCGTGGAGTCGCTGCCGCTCCGCATTGCGCGGCACAGCGAAAACGCGCTTGCCGTCGCGAAGTGGCTCGAAAAGCATCCCAAGGTGGCGTGGGTTAAATACCCTTCCCTCTCCAATCCGGAGCTTGCGGCCAAGTATCTCCCGAACGGCGCGGGCGGAATGGTCGTCTTCGGAGTAAAGGGCGGTTCGGAAGAGGCTCGCAAGGTGACGGACGCGGCAAACGGAGACATCTTCTCGCTTCTTGCAAACGTCGGCGACGCGAAGAGCCTCATCATCCATCCGGCCTCCACGACGCATTCGCAGCTCTCGGACGAAGACCTACGCAAAGGCGGCGTCCTTCCCGAGCTAATCCGTCTCTCCATCGGACTTGAACACATAGGCGACATAATTGCCGCGCTCGACGATGCGCTTAAAATGGTATAATATGCGTATCCATGAAAATAGCCGTCGGACTTTCAGGCGGAGTCGATTCCGCAGTCGCCGCGCTTCTGATGAAGCGTGCCGGGCATGAAGTCGTCGGCATAACGATGAAGCTATGGCGCGAAGGCCGCTACAAGGGCGGCGAGCGCGACGCATGCTTCGGCCCTGGCGAGGCGGAGGACATCGCGGCAGCGGAGGCATTCGCCGCGAAGCTTGGCATCCCCTTCCGCGTCTTCGACTGCTCTGAGGAATACGAGCGGAGCGTCCTCGACTACTTCCGCGAGGAGCGCACTGCCGGGCGGACGCCAAACCCTTGCGTCGTCTGCAACCGCCGGCTAAAGTTCGGGCTGCTACCGGAAATGGCGGCGCGGCAGATCGAATTCGACCGCTTTGCCACCGGGCACTACGCGAGGATCGTCGCATCGGGCGAAAGGCTCGCCGCCGCGCGCGCCAACGACGCCTCGAAAGACCAAAGCTATTTTCTCTGGAATCTCTCACAGGAGCAGCTCGCGCGCGCGATGTTTCCGCTTGGCGAAATGACGAAGGCGGAAGTGCGCCAGATCGCCCGCGAAGCGGGGCTTGCAATGGCGGAGAAGCCGGACTCGCAGGACTTCTACTCCGGCGACGCAAACGAGCTCGTAGGCAGGGAAGACGCCGAGGGCCGCATCGTATCGCTTGACGGGAAAACGCTCGGCACCCACCGCGGCTTCTGGCACTACACTGTCGGACAGCGTCAGGGACTCGGCATCGGCGGCGGAACGCCCTTCTACGTAGTCCGCGTCGATTCATGCCGCAACGAAGTCGTGGTCGGGCGGCGTGAGGAGGCGATTCGCGGCGAATTTGAAGTCCGCGACATGAACTGGCAAGGCGCGGCGCCGACGGATGGCCCCATCGAGGGAATGATCAAGATACGCTCGAACGGCTCACCGTCAGGCCCAGTGACGCTTGAGCGCGGAGTAGTCCATGCGCCAGGTGGCCTTTTTGGAGTCGCCCCCGGGCAGTCGGCAGTAGTCTATTCCGCCGACGGAGCGATCCTCTGCGGCGGAATAATAGCCTGACCGACCCGATCAGAATACAATCGCGACGTTCGGCAGAGCTTTCCTTATGCGAGCCATCTCGACGTCGGGAAGGCTAAGCTCTCCGAGCTGAAGCGACTGCAACGAGCTCCAGGCCGAGAGATCCGGCGGAAGCGCCGTGATCCTCGTGCGGTTGAAGGAAAGGTTCTTAAGCCCCTTCTTCTCCGCAAGCCAAGACGGAATTTCCTTTATGGGGTTTCCGGAAAGCTCTATGTCGGTGAGAGACGGGAGGTCTTTCAGCGTGTCGGGAACGGAATCGAAGCGGTTGTCGCGAAGGTATATCCTGCGCAGCGAGACGAGCGATCTCAGGTCAGGCAACTTCGAGAGCTTGTTGCCGTTTAGCCTAAGCCACTTGAGCCCGACGAGCCTTTCCACGCCATCTACGCCTTCAAGCTGGTTGCGGTCGAGGTTCAGGTAGTCGATCCTCTCGCCAGCCGCAAACGCGGCATCGCCCCAATCGACGCTCTTGAGAGCCTTGCCGTCAAGATAGACGCGGCACTCGGCCGGAACCGACTTGTACGCCGGCTCCGGCTCGTCAAAGCAACCGCCCACCGCCGCACACAACGCGACGAGGAGTGTAAAATTGAAAATTGAAAATGCAGAATGATCTTCTTGTTTAGTTTTCATGCCTGTTTCCCATTCCACAACTTTAAATTTTCAATTCTACATTCTACACTCTCAGACCGCCGCGGCGGTGATTATGCCGGCGAAGTCAGCGGCCTTCAAAGCCGCGCCGCCGATGAGCCCGCCGTCGATGTCCTTCTTCGCGAGCAGTTCCGCCGCGTTGGAGGGCTTCATGGACCCGCCATACTGGATGCGGACCGTCTCGGCGGTCTCCGCCCCGACGAGTCCGGCGAGCGTCGCGCGGATGAGCGCGTGGACTTCCTGCGCCTGGTCGGGCGTGGCGGTCTTGCCGGTGCCAATCGCCCAGACGGGCTCGTAGGCGACGACGAGCTTCGCGCAGTCGGCGGCCGTGACGTCCTTGAGCCCGACTTTCATCTGGCGCTCGATGACTTCGTTGAGCTTTCCGGCCTCGCGCTCCTCGAGGGTCTCGCCAATGCAGACGATGGCGGTGAGACCGGCGGCAATCGCAGCGCGCGCGCGCTTGTTGACGGTCTCGTCGGTCTCCCCGAAATACTGGCGGCGCTCGCTGTGGCCGACGATGACGTATTTAGCGCCGGCGTCGAGAAGCATGCCAGTCGAGATCTCGCCCGTGAACGCCCCGTGGTCTTCCCAGTGGCAGTTCTCGGAACCGATCTCGACCTGCGTTCCGGCGGCAGCGGCAACGGCCGCAGGCACGTCGATGGCGGGCGTGCAGCAGACGATATCGACCTTGCCCGCGAATTCCTTCGTGGCCTCTGCGACGGCTGCGACGAGCGCGGCGGTCTCGGAGGGCTTGACGTTCATTTTCCAGTTTCCGGCGATGATTTTCTTTCTGTTCATTTTGTTTTTGCTCCTTTGAATTTTCTGTGCTTGACCCCTGCGGCCTTGAACATCGCCTTCACCGTGTCAAGGAACGCATAGTCGCCCCCATAGACGACCTCCTTGATTCCGGCGTTGATGATGAGCTTCGCGCAGGTGAGACAGGGCGAAATCGTGACGTAGATTGTGGAACCGTCGATAGGCAGTCCGTAGCAGGCCGCCTGGCAGATCGCGTTCTGCTCGGCATGCGTGCACAGGCACTCCTCAAGATGCGTGCCCGACTTGACCTTGCCGCTGCATCTCGGGCAGCCGCCCTCGAAGCAGTTCTTCACGCCCATCGGCGTTCCGTTGTATCCGGCGGAAAGGATGTGGTTGTTCTTCTCGACAACCGCGCCGACGGAGCGGCGAAGGCAGTTCGACCGCTTGGCGACCACCTTCGCGATGTCCATGAAGTATTCGTCCCAGCTGGGACGCGGATCTATCTTCCTCTTTGCCATTCAGCCGAAGTTCCCGTATGCGCGGAGCTTCGCGTAGCGCCTCTCAAGAAGGTCTGCTACGGGAACGCCCGCAAGCTCCCTAAGGGCCTTCAAGACGGCCTTCTTCACGTTTGCGGCGGCAAGCGCGTGGTTCTTCTGCGCACCGCCCGCCGGCTCCTTAACGATCTCGTCTATCGCCCCGAGCTTCTTGAGGTCGGGAGCCGTGATCTTGAGGGCCTCCGCCGCCTCGGGCGCCTTGGAGCCGTCGCGCCAGAGAATTCCCGCGCATCCCTCGGGGGATATCACGGAATATACGGCGTTCTCCATCATGAGAATCTTGTCGCCGACGGCAATCGCAAGCGCGCCGCCTGAGCCGCCCTCACCCGTCACGACGACCACCACAGGAGTCGCGAGGCGCGAGAAGAACTCAAGGCTCTTCGCAATCGCCTCGGCCTGCCCGCGCTCCTCGGCTTCGCGCCCGGGATATGCGCCGGGGGTATCGACAAACGTGACGACGGGAAGATGAAACTTCTCCGCGAGCTTCGCGAGACGCATCGCCTTGCGGTAGCCGTCGGGGTTCGCCATGCCGAAGTTGGCCTCCATGTTCTCCTCGACCGTCGCGCCCTTGTTGTGGCCGAGGACGAGGCACTTGACGCCGCCGATCGTGGCGAAGCCGCCCACGAGGGCGCGGTCGTCGTTGACGAGCCGGTCGCCGTGGAGCTCGGTGAAGTCGGAGCAGATGCGCGCGATGAAGTCCTTGAGGTGCGGCCGCTTCGGGTCGCGCGCGAGCTTCACGCATTCCATTGCACTCTTAGCCATTTTCTAATCTCCTAAACTGCCTAACCACCTAACCACCAAACTAAAAACCCCAGTAGCCGAGCATCTTGGCGATGAAGCCCTTCATCTCCTTCCGCTCGACGATCTTGTCGATGAAGCCGTGCTTCTCCAGGTACTCCGCGCTCTGGAAGTCGTCCGGCAGCTTCTGGTGGATGGTGTTCTCGATCACCCTGCGCCCGGCGAAGCCGATGAGCGCCCTGGGCTCGGTTATGTTGATGTCGCCGAGCATCGCGAACGAGGCGGAGACGCCGCCGGTGGTGGGGTCGGTGAGCACCGAGATGTAGGGGAGCCCCGCCTCCTTGAGCTTCGCGATCGCGGCGGAGGTCTTGGCCATCTGCATGAGCGAGAGGATGCCCTCCTGCATCCGCGCGCCGCCGGAGGCGCAGAACAGCACGAGCGGCAGCCGCTCGGCGACGGCGCGCTCGCAGGCGCGGGCGATGCGCTCGCCGGTGCCGGTGCCGAGCGACCCGCCCATGAACGCAAAGTCCATCACCCCGAGCATCGCGGGATGGCCGTCGATGCGGCAGACGCCCATCACCACCGACTCCCTCTCGCCGCTCTTCGCGATCGCGGCCTCCACCTTGTCGCGGTAGGAGCCGGACGCGTCGCGGAACTCGAGATGGTCGGAGTAGCTGACCTCGCGGAACACCTCGCTGAACGAGCCTTCGTCGGCCGTGATCGCGATGCGCTCGCGCACCGGCAGCCGGCCGTGGTAGTTGCACTTGGGGCAGATGCCGCCGGCCTTCTTCCAGGCGGCCTTGCCGAAGTGGCTCTTGCACTTCGGGCACACCGCCCAGACCGCCTTCTCCGGCGGGATTGCGGGCTTCTCGGTCTTGGGGACGAACCAGGACATCGCATTCCTCCTTGGGTTTAGATCAGCTTTCGGCTCCCTCGACGATCTTGGGGAGCAGGAACTCGTCGCCGGTGCGCGCCGGCGCGTTGGCGAGCGCGGTCTCGGCGGGGAGCGACTCCCCGACCACGTCCTCGCGGAAGACGTTGACGAGCTCGCGCCCGTGCATCATCGGCGGGACGCCGTCGACGTCGACGGAAGAGATCTTGTCCACGTACTCGACGATGCTCTCGAGCTGCGGCTGGAAAGTCGCCTTCTCCTCCTCGGTGAGCTCCAGCCGCGCGAGCTCGGCGACGTAGGAAACGTCGATCTTCATCGCCACTCCCTCAGCGCTGCCACACCGGCGAGATGAAG
>JBGUVV010000087.1:0-2139 GCA_045220525.1 Kiritimatiellia bacterium | reverse complement strand
TCGTCCGGCGAGATGATCCCAGCCGTGCCTCCGTATTCGTCGAGGACTATCGCAAGCGGCTTCCTGCTCTTGGCGAACGTGACGATGAGGTCGTCAAGGGCGACGGTCTCCGGCACGAAAAGCGCGTCTTCGATCTTCCCCGTCTCGCGTTCAATCACGCCCTCGATCGCGTCCGGCGTGCGCCGATAGACAGGCAGGTGCCTGTGGCGAGACGCCGCAAGCGCGGCGGCCCGGTCCGCTTCGCTCCAGTCGAGGTCCACCGCGTCCATGTCAACGCGAGGAGTCATCTCGTCGTTGGCGCTAAGCTCCGAAAGCCGAAGAACGCCCTCAACCATCTCAACGTCCTGCTCGCTTACGTCGCCGTGCTCCGCGGCAGATTCAAGGACGGAAACGAGCTCTTCGTCGGAAAGCGCCCGCCTCTCGCGCGCGAGGGCTGGCGCGAACGCCTTCGAGGAAAGCCTAAGCACTACGTTGAAAGGCGTAAGGAGAATCCTCCAGAAAAGTAGTACGCGCGCATACGCGGGAGCCAGCTGCTCTGCCATGCGAAGAGCCGCCCTCTTCGGGGCGATTTCGCCAAAGACAAGCAAAAGGAGCGTGACCGCCGGCACGGAAAGCCATGAAAGGCTCGGCACCCACCGCAGGAAGATCCGGTAGCCGATTGACGCAATCGCAAAATTGACAAATGTATTCCCGACAAGCAGCGTAGAGAAGAGAATCGCCTTGTCGTCGAGGCAGCGCGAAATCATGGCGTCGGAGCGCGGGCTCCGCTTCCGTATGCTCATGCGCTGTGCGCCGGTCAGCGAGAAGAAGACTGTTTCCGCGCTCGAGAAAAACGCCGAAAGCAAGATCAGCGCCAAAACCGCCGCAGTGAGGATCATCGCAGCCCCTTCAGGATCGAGCACGCGGCGGAAGTCACGTCGTTCGTCCCGGAAAGCCAGCGGCCGTCAGCGCGTTGGGACGAAACGAGCCGCACGGCTATCGCGGTGCGGCTGAGCCCGTTCGTCCACGCGAACGCCCCCGCCGCGACAGACGCGGAAACGGGAGTGGCGTTCGAGGCCGCCACGTCAAGCGCATGGGCCGCCTCGTTCGCCAGCGAAGGTTCAAGAACGTCTTCGCTGACGAGCGGCTGCGCGACAAACGCCGCGCCAAGCATGGCGGCCATTAGGTCTTTCGTCGATTTAGCCCTTCAGCGCCGCCGTGACGTCGGCGAGAACCTGGCGGAGGGCCTTCGGAACCCTGCGGGCCGTTGCGGAACGGACAGCGGAATCCTTGGAGGCCTTCGCGTCATACTCGTCGTACGAAGCTCCGACAGTCGCGATTTCCTTCTTCCATCCGTCGACATCGACCTTCAGGATCTCCTTGAGGTCGGCGGGGATGACCTTGAACTTGCCGGTGTTGTTGGAAAGGTCGATGTCCTCGAACTTGGGGAGGTTGCCAATCGGCGTCGAGTTGGCCTTGACCTCGCCCTCGATGCGCTGGCAGATCCACTTGAGGACGCGGCTGTTGTCGCCGAAGCCGGGCCACATGAAGCGTCCGTCATCGCCCTTGCGGAACCAGTTGACGAAGTAGATCTTCGGGAGCTTCGTCGCGTCGGCGCTCGTGCGCTCCATCTCCAGCCAGTGCTGGAAGTAGTCGGCGACGTTGTAGCCGAAGAACGGAAGCATCGCCATCGGATCGCGGCGGACCTGGCCGATCTGGTCGGAGATGACGGCGGCGGTAACCTCGGAGCCCGCGGCGGAGCCCATGAACACGCCGTGCGTCCAGCTCTTCGCCTCGTTGACGAGCGGAATCGTCGAAGGACGACGGCCGCCGAAGAGGATCGCGTCGATCGGCACGCCCGTGGGCTTCTTGTTCCAGAGGCCGTTGAAGCCGGCCTTGTCGAGGACGGGGCAGTTCTCGGCGGGAGCGGTGAAGCGCGAGTTCTTGTGCGCCGCGACGTAGCCCGACGCCTTGATCTCGGCCTTCGTCATGCCCGGCTTCGGGCCCATGCGGAAAGGATCGTCCTTGCAGACGTAGCAGGGGTTGCCCTTCCAGTCGATGCCTTCCTTCGGAGCCTTGACGCCCATGTCCTCCCACCAGATGTCGCCGTCGGGGGTGAGGACGACGTTCGTGAAGATCGTGCCCTTCTTGCAGGATTTA
>JBGUVV010000086.1:0-4922 GCA_045220525.1 Kiritimatiellia bacterium | reverse complement strand
CCGCTCGGCATGGTGGTCATCCTGCGATGAGAAGCATCGTCTTGACGGCAATTGCGGCAGTTGCGGCGGTCTTCGCGTCCGCCGCCGCGCCGCAGGGCGTCGTAAATGTCGCCGACTTCATGCCGACAGACGGCAAGGCCGACGTAGCCGACGCGATTCAGCGAGTCATCGACGAACATCCTAACAGAACGATCTGGTTTCCCGACGGGACGTACCTTCTTTCCAAGCCCATCTGCACGCCTGCGCATCCGAAGAAGAGCGTTGACCTCCAGCTCTCCAACTACGCCGTGGTCAAGGCGGCGCCCGGATGGACGAACACAGAGGCGATGGTGCGTCTTGGCGGCATCCATCCTGCGAACGACATCCGCACCGTCGGCAGCTGCTATTCGCTTACGGGCGGCGTCATCGACGGAAGCGGCGTCGCGAAGGGCGTCTCCATCGACTCCGGGCGCGAGACTAAGGTGCGCTGCGTCTCGATGAAATTCGTGAGCGTCGGCCTGCACATCAAGAAGGGGGTTAACAGCGGTTCGTCCGACTGCGACATATCCGACGTGAACATCGTCGGGAACAAAAAGCCCGGTTCAATTGGCGTCCTGATCGACGCGTGCGACAACACCCTGGCGAACATGCGCATCGCGGACATGCAGATCGGCTTTAAAGACGCCGAGGCAGTAAACACCGTTCTGGAAATCGGCGAGAAGGGCGGGTGCGGCTATCTGCGCGACCCGCGCATCGACACGGGGCTTCTGCGCAAGGACGACACCGTCTATCTCGAATATCTGCAGGGTTCGGTCCGCCGCCCATGAAACCGGTGCAATTGACTACGTCTGGTACAACCTTGTCGCCACGGGGAACGACCCCTCCAGCCAGGAGCATGGTTACGGCCTGTTCACGACCGATTTTCATCCGCGCTGCGCGGCGTCCTCGTTCGACTTATCTGCGAGAGTCGGCATCTCCTTAAACGCATTTTCGGAAGCATATTTACTACGAGCGGGATACAAGGGACCCCGTTGGTGTTGATTTTAGCCACAAAGGTCAGGAGGAGCGGTAAAGCGAAGGGGAGGGAGATGCACCCGCGCCAAAGCGTGCGCCTGTGCTTGCCGCAGGCATTGGCTATTTGGTATAATATGCGCAGTTATGAGAACCGCGAAGTTAGAACGGCGCACAAACGAGACTAAAATCAGCTTAGCGCTGGATCTTGACGGGTCCGGCAGCGGCGAGATCGACACAGGGATCGGTTTTTTCAACCACATGCTGGAGCTGCTGAAGAAGCACGCCCTCATAGATCTCTCGATCAAGGCTTCTGGCGACCTTGACGTTGACTACCACCATACCGTGGAGGATGTCGGCCTTGTCTTGGGAAAGGCGCTCGACGAAGCCCTCGGCGACCGCAAGGGCATCGTCCGCTATGGCTTTGCATCGATCCCGATGGACGAAGCCCTTTGCGAGACGTCCCTTGACCTTGGCGGCCGCCCGTTCCTCGTCATGCAGTCTTCCATGAAGCACATGATGGTGAAGGACTTCGAGGTGAAGCTTGTCGAGGAGTTCTTCCGCGCGGTTTCCGTCGAGGCGCGGGCAAACATCCACTTGCGGCAGATATACGGCGACGAGGCCCACCACGTTTGCGAGGGCCTTTTCAAGTCGTTTGCCCGCGCGTTGCGCCAGGCGAAGTCGATCGACCCTCTCGAAAAGGGCGTTCCGTCCTCGAAAGGGGTGATCTGACCGTATGGTGATTCTTCCTGCAATTGACTTGAAAGACGGCAGATGCGTGCGGCTTCGCCAGGGGCGGGCCGACGACGTGACTGTCTATGGCGACGACCCTGCGGCGCAGGCGTCAGACTGGCGCGCCCAGGGCGGCCAGGAGCTCCACGTCGTCGATCTCGACGGCGCGTTCGCAGGCGAGCCAAAGCATGCCGAAGTGATCCGCAGCATCATAGAGGCCTTCGGCGGCCCGGTAGAAGTCGGCGGCGGCATCCGCACCCCGGAGGCGCTCGCGGCAGTTCTCGAGGCTGGTGCCGCGCGGGCGATCATAGGCTCCGCCGCGCTCGACGACCCTGAGTTTCTTTCATCGTCCGTCGAAACGTATGGCGACAGGATCGCGGTCGGCATCGACGCCCGCGGCGGTTTCGTCCAGACAAAGGGCTGGGTGGAGACGACCGCCGTCAAGGCGGTGGACCTCGCAAAGGCCGTCGCCGCGGCTGGCGTGAAGACGATAATCTACACCGACACCGCGACGGACGGTATGCTCGGCGGGCCGAATCTCGCCCAGATGGCCGCAATATGCGATGCCGCGCCGACGTGCGACATCACGGCTTCAGGCGGCGTCTCTTCGCCGCGCGACGTCGCGAACCTCATCGCCCTCGGGCGTCCCAATTTGCGCGCCGCAATTGTCGGCAAGGCCCTGTACGACGGGCGCACGACTCTTGCCGAGATGAACGCCGCCGCGTCGCAGACGGAATAGCGCAATGGCGAACAGCGCCTTGAAGGTTGCCGTGCTTAATGGCTGGGCGGCGAGCGAGCGGGCGTGGGATCTCTGCTCGTTTCCGCGCGAGCGCGTTTACTCGTATATGGAGCAGCTTGACGGCCTTCCCGAAAGGATGGTCGAGTCGGAAGACGGCGTAGTGCTCGTCGGGTGGTCGATGGGCGGTAGTACGGCGCTTCATCTCGCGGCAAGGTTTCCGGAGAAGGTGCGCGGCCTTGTGCTGGTCGCGGCAACTGCACGCATGATGAAAGACGACGGCTGGCCTGGGATGTCCGAGCGTCGGCTTGCGGCGCTTGAGCTTGGGCTGAGGATGACTTGCGGCGCAGGGCTCTTCGGCGCTCCGGAGGGCAGGCCCAACCCTTACATGATGGACAGCGACGAGAACCTTGGCCGGGGCATTGACTACCTTCGCACGGCGGATCTGAGGGCGGAGCTTTCAGAGCTTAAGGCGTCTGGTCGGCTGAATTGCCCGGTTGCGATCTTCCAGAGCGAGCGCGACGGAATCGTCAGGGTGGAAAACGCGGCGTACTTGAAGGAGATGTTTCCGCAGGCTTCCGTCACGATGGTGCCTGGGTCTGAGCATGCCCTGCCGGTTACGATCCCGGAGAAGATCGACAAGGCTGTTGGAGAAATCTTGGAGGGAGGTATTGATGGCAAAGGAAATTAGCATCAAGTCTGCGGGCGGCCTTCGCGCGGTGTTGGCGCCGTGCGAGGCGGAGTCGGTCGCTGTGGGCGTGTTCGTCGCGAGCGGATCGCGCCACGAAAGGCCGTGCGAGGCGGGGATATCGCATTTCATCGAGCACATGCTCTTCAAGGGCACGCCCTCGCGCAAGCCCATAGACATCACGCGGGCCATCGAGGGACGCGGCGGAAACTTCAACGCGATGACTGGCGAGGAGGCGACGTGCTACTACGCGCACCTTCCGAGCGAATATCTCGCGGAAGCGATAGACATCCTTTCCGACATGTATCTCAACTCGTCGATTCCCGACGACGAGTTCGAGCGCGAGAAGAGCGTGATCATTGAGGAAATCAGGATGTATGCGGACGAGCCTGACCAGGTGGCGGCCGAGAACTTGCAGAAGTGCGTCTTCCCCGGCTCTCCGCTCGGCTCGCCGGTAGCGGGAACGCCGGAGTCCTTGAAGCCGCTCAAGCCAGAAGACCTGAGGCGCTACATAAAAGGCCACTACCGCGCCGACAATTCCGTCGTCGTCATCGTAGGCGCGTTCGACGAAGGCGAGGCGGAGCGGCTTCTTGCGAAGGCGTTTGGCCCGCTCGCTTCGCGCGGCAAGACCGCCCGGGCGCGCTTCCGCCCGAGCGCGCCAGACGCGAAGCGCGTCGTCCCGCACATCTCCGCGGAGAAGGAGATCAACCAGGCGCAGCTTGCGCTCGGCTACAGGACGTTCGGCATTTCCGATCCGCGCAAATACGCAGCCTCCGTCATGGACGCGATTCTCGGGCGCGGCATGATGAGCCGTCTTTTCCAGGAGGTGCGCGAGAAGCGCGGCCTTTCCTACGACATATCCTCGCGCATGCAGTTCTTCTCGGATACGGGCATGTTCACGGTCTCCGCGGGCACCGATCCCGCGCGCGCCGCGAAGACGCTTGAGACGGTGGAGCGCGAGATGAAGCGCATCTGCGAGAAGCGGCCCGGCGCGGCGGAGCTGAAGCGGACAAAGGAGTTCCTCACGGGGAACTTCCGCCTTTCGCACGAGCGCGTCACCTCGAAGCTTTTCTTCTACGGGCAGACGATGCTCGCGTTTGGCCGTGTCATCGAGCCGGCCGAGCAGGTCGCCGGGATAGAGGCGGTGACGGCGGCGGATGTGCAGGCAGTCGCAAAGGCGATCCTGCGTCCGTCGATGAGGTCTGCCAGCTGGGTTGTTCCAAAGAAAGGAGGCGCGTCGTGAAGCGTGAACTTGGATCTCTTGCGCAGCATCGCGCGTATCTTGGAAAACCGCCGAAGAAGGGCGGAGTAAAGCCGTTCCCGATGAAGCCGGCCGCCGTCTTCGCGAAGCAGGTTGCGGGCCTTGCGAAGAGGCTCGCGGCCATCGGCTGCCGCGACGTCGTGATCGGGCTTTCCGGCGGACTCGACTCGACTCTCGCCTTGCTTGTCGCCGACGCCGCTTTCGCGCGGCTCGGCCTCGACCGCCGCGGCATCCACGTCTATACCATGCCCGGCTTCGGGACGACGCGAAGGACGAAGGGCAACGCGGAGCTGCTTGCGGAAGGGCTCGGGCTTCCCATCGAGACGATCTCCATCGTACCCGCGTGCAGGCGGCACTTCGCCGACATCGGCCATGACGGGAAGACGCCTGACGTCACTTACGAGAACGCGCAGGCGAGAATGCGCACGCTCATCTTGATGGACAAGGCGAACATGGTCGGCGGCATAGTGCTCGGCACCGGCGACCTGAGCGAGATCGCAATTGGCTGGTGCACG
>JBGUVV010000085.1:0-5555 GCA_045220525.1 Kiritimatiellia bacterium | reverse complement strand
ACGCGGCGGAGAGCCTCGCGGTGAGGACGCCCTGCATCTTCGCGAGCACCTTGTCCGATGCCGCGGCGAGGTCGGCGGTGAAGCCGTCGAGGAAGTCGGCAAGGCCGGGGACGCCGGCGCCGTCGTTCGCCTCCATCGCGAGGTAGAAGGCGTCGATTCCGCCAGCGGCATCCACCATGGACTTCAGCTGCAGCATGCGCGACTTGAGCGCCGTGGCGACCTCGTGTGTGCGCGGCACCACGTTGTTGACGGCGTCGCCGGTGGCGAGGCTGAAGGTGTCCAGGAGGTCCGTGTCGGTGCCGAGCGAGCGGAGGATCACGCGGAGTTCGGCCTTGTGGGAGAGCAGCGTCCGGCGCATGATGTCCGCATCCGTCTTCCCGGCGTCGCGGTCAATGTCGTAGCGAGTCGTGTCGTCCGGCATGACGAGCTCGGCGATGAACTCGTGGACGCGGCGCAGGGACGCCTGGGCGAGCGTCTCGCCTTCCCGGGTCTTGGGCTCCTCGGGGATCCTGACCATCTCGTCGACCTGGTGCCGGTCGGCCGCCTGCATCTTCCTGTAGAGTTCGAGCGTGGCCGCGCCGTTGAAGCGCGGCACGCCGTCGCCGTCGAGTCCGGCGAGCCTCTGCTTGAAGAACGCCTTCGGGTCGCCGGCGGTCTGCAGCATGCCGCGCGCGAGTTCGACGAGGCTCGTGGTGGGCACGTGGCAGAGTTCCGCCGCGAGCGTGCCCGTCATGCCGGAGATCACGTTCAGCGCGAGCTGGCGGGCGCGGCTGGAGCCCGCGTCGAATCCCTCGGCGGTGAAGAGCGCGAGCGCGGCTTCGCGTCCGTAAGCCGTCGCATGGGCCGCGATTTCCTCCTCGATCTGTCCGATGAAGCCTCGCACGTCGAGCGGGCACACGATCGGGATCGAGACGTCGCGGCGCACCTTCTCGACCTCGTGGTGCAAGTGGTCCCATCCCGGGCGCAGCTCCCATTTCTCGATGTTCACGTGCTCCTTCGCGGTGAGGACGCCGTTCTCCAGGCGAAGCGTGAAGCGGACTCCGTTGTACGTCACCTCCGACTCGACCGGACCGTTCGGCGCGGACATCGCCTTCAGTGCACGGTAGATGGCCATCGTCTCCGGCACATGGGCGGTGGTCGGCGTGGCGGTGCGCATGAAGAACATGGCGCCGGCCTTCTGGGCGTCGTCGAGTCTCGTAAACGGATCGAGTTCGTAGGCGCTGACGCTCCTGTATTCCGCCGGGGAGGCAGCCCGCACGCCCAGACGCAGGGCGTCGATCATCTTATCGTCCTCCGCGGTCAAATCGCAGAGGTGCTTTCCAACGATGCGCATGGACAACGCGTCGAGGCCGCCGGCGTCGCATCGGTTGATCAAGAACAGGCCTGAAAGGCGCGAATAGAGCGCGTACGCCTTGTGGCTGGGATCGGGGGCCGCTTGAACCGGCCCCCCCGCGTCGGCGGTGCTGCAGAACTGGGCGATCTTTTCGGGCGTCAGGCCGTTCCTGACGAGGAGGGCCAGGTTCTCGCCGGCATTGGGATTCGCGAACCCTGCGGACCCAAGATCCGGCGCCCCCGCGTTTTCGTAGCCGAACTTGCAGAGGTACTGCAGCAGAAGCGCGGTCGCCAGGTTGATGCTGCCGTCGAGCGGCAGGGAGCCGTCAAGGAGCGACGCCTTAAGGCCCTTGAGCGACGCGCCGTCAACCATCAGGGCGGACTGCAGGTTGTCTGTGAGCGGCTCCTGCTGGTGCAGCCACCGATCCATCATCCGGTCGGCGGCTTCGGGGTCCTCGGCCTTGAGCGTCAGGTAGGCGTCGCGGGAATTCGAGGTCATCATTCCGAGGACGATCGTCTTGAGCGCTTCGAGCTTGCCCTCCTTGCGGATGTATTCGAGGTCCAGTCCGAACACGTCGTTGCCGCGTTTCAGGACCTCGCCCGGAAGAAGTTCCGCGACCGGCCTCCCCGCCGCCTCGACGACATCGGCGTAGCGGTTGATCTCGGCCGCGAAGGACTCCCTGATGGCCGCCTTCAGCGCCGTCATCCCGGCGGGGCCGGTGTACTTCTCGACATCGAGCACGGCGCCGTTCTGGAGCGTCGCCAGCTCCGCGACGCATTCCGCGGTGCGCCTGGCGACCGCCGCCTTCAGCGCGGCGGCGACGACGAGTTCGCCGGGCTTGCCATCGCCGATCTGCTTGAAGCCGACGATGTTGTTTTCCGCGTCGATGTCCAGGAACGGCCTCGCCTCCTCGAGTTCGTGGAAGATGTCGAGCGCCATCGCCTTGAGCTCGGGGTTGTCCGCGTTGATCGTCCTGCCGATCGCGATCTCAGCGCGAACGGTGCGCGAGAGCTCGTCGAAGGACGCAAAGCCCGCGCCGCCCTGCCCCGCGAAGGGATTCGCCGCGTTGGTGGCGGATTGGTTGTAGTCCGCCTGCACCGCGGGGAGTCTGATGCGGTAGTCGGCGTCGCTCTCCAGCCTGGCGCCGAGCCCGCCGATGACGCTGGCGAAGAAGTTCTGCCTCGGGGCGCGGCTTGGGCCCGGATTCGCGAGCTTCGCCATGAACCTCTCGACGGCGCCGCCGAGTCTGGCCGTGAGCGCCGCAAGGCTCTCGCGGGTGATCGGACGGTTGTTGCCCTGCACGCTCTGGAGCCCCTCCTTGAGGGCGTCGACCCGGACGATCGCGTCGTCCACGTCGGTACGCTGGGCGTCGCTCAGCGGAACGCGGACGCCGTTTACGCTCACGCCGCGCTCCAGGGCGTCCCTGAGCGTGGCGATGTGCGC
This sequence comes from Kiritimatiellia bacterium, assembly GCA_045220525.1. GTDB lineage: Bacteria > Verrucomicrobiota > Kiritimatiellia > RFP12 > UBA1067 > UBA1067. The sequence continues at coordinate 2,779 of JBGUVV010000085.1, read as the reverse complement.
GTCGACCTTCGCGGCGAACGTCTCCTGGATGTCCTGGCGCTCGTAGTTCGCGAAGGTGTCGAAGAGCGGCTTCAGCTCCTTGGCGAGGACCCCGCCGATGCCCCGGCTCAGGTCCGCGCCGCTGTCGATGCCGTCCTTGACCGTCTGGACGATGCGCTGGAGCTTGCCCTCGGCGAGCTGCCTGAACTCCGTGGCCAGGGCGTTGTTACTCCACTTGCCCGCCTGCGAGAGCAGGTTGTTCACGGTGTCCGCGAACTCGGAGACCGCTGCGGCCGCGGGGCCGTATCCGGGCTTCCCGATCGCCGCCCGGTCGACGGCCTCGTTGGAGAGGAGTCCGCTCGCGGACAGCATCGCGGTGCGGGCGCTCTCGGAGAACGTCCTGAACGCCAGCACCGGGCAGCGCAGCGCCGCGAGTCCGGTCGCAAGCGCCAAGCCGTCCTCCGTCGTCGGCCTGTCCTTTGCCTCGAACGCGGCGAATACGTTGCCGGCGCGTTCGGCGAACGCCTTCACCGCCGTCGTCAGCTCCCTCGCCGCCTGCTCGGACACCTCCCCCGAGAGGACGAAGTTGGACCGCAGGTCCGCGAGGTAGGTGTTGGTCCGCACCAGGAAATCCCTCGCGACGTTCGCGAGATTGTTCATCCCCGCTGCATCCAGCTTGGCGGCCGCGGCGTTGCACCGGCTCTCGATGCGCCTGAGGCTGTCCCTGAAGTCGCCGACGAGGAAGAGGTTGGACTGGATGCGCGCGAGCGTGCGCTGGCGCAGGTTTTCGATCTGCGTGGCGAAGTCCCTTTCGTACTGTTCGGGCGTCTTCTCGAGACGCGCCGCGGGATCGTCCGCGAGGTGGCGCAGCTCGCCGATGAGTCCGTTGAAAACCGCGGTAACGGACACCTGGAGGATGGCCGCGTTCTCTTCGCCGAGGCGTGCGGACACGTTCGGCGCTTCGACATACTGCTTGATCTCGGCGAGCTTGGCGGCGGCCATCTTGACGATGGAGCCGGTATCAGGATTCATCTTGGCGACTAAGGCGGAGCGGCGCGCATCCTGTTCGACCTTGTCGGCGAAGGCGTCGCTCGTCTTCACGCCGGAGAACGAGACGAGCGAGCGCTCGCCCTCCGTCGAGATCCTGAGCGTCAGCGAGGACTCCACGCTGCTCCCCGGCTTGGTCGCGAGCGTGACGTCCACCGACCCGTCGGAATTGAGCGTCAAGGTGCAGTCGCACCCCTTCTTGACGCCATTGCGGAGCATCCCGTCGAGATGCAGCTCATCCGCGAGAGCGCCCACGAGCCTGCCGAGGTCGAGCATCATCGCGGCCTTGACGGCGGTGGACTGCACGCCGGCCCCTCCGCAGACCGTGTCGACGTGGGATGCATTGCAGTTCTGGATCGAAATGAACGATCCGTCGGGATTGACCACCCGGACGGCGGGCCTGTCGGCGCCGCGGGAGTGCAGGTTCGCGGTGAACCTCGCATCCATGGTCCTCGCGTTGTCCGCAGGCGTCGGCTGGCCCTTGAGGAACATGGCCGCGTCGAACTTGTCCGCCCCGACGGAGAAACTCGGCACGGACACGAGGTTCGTCCCGTTCCGGACAAGCGCCTGTCCGTTCGCGGCGGAAGCCTGGAACCCGGCGCGGACGGCGTCCATCGTATCCTGCGAAAGGCCCGTCTGCGCGGGCTGTGCGACGCCGGGCTGTCCGGGGAGGAGCGGGGATGAGGCGTTGGCCCTGGCCTCCTGGACGATCCCGGGGAGGGCGGCGCCGATCTTCGCCTTGAAGGCGTTGAAGGTCATCCCGTTCTCGAGCATTCCCATCGCGCGCCTGCGGAACTGGGTGCAGAACACGGGACCAAGGAACGTGTCGTTGAAATCCATGTACTCGTCCAGGACGAAGTCGACTGCGGAATCCGCGCCGTACATGTTCGCGGCGAGCTTCGAGGCCTCGCGGATGAACTTGTCGACCGTCGCGACGATCGACGCCATCGCCTTGGCGCGCGCCCTCTCCGTCGTCGCCGCCTCGAGCTTGGCGCCGCACTTGGCGAGGTCGCCTTCGAGCTTCTCCACCATCTTCTGGACGGTGTCCGTCTTCCCGTAGAGGGAGGCGTTGGCGCAGAGTTTGGCGATGAGCTTTTCGGCGTTGTCGATCTTCGCGCTCCCGTCCGGGAGCGCCTCGAGCGCAGCCTGCGCATGCGCCTTCTGGGCCTTGGTGACGAGCTGCTTCACCGTCCGGGCCGAAATCGGACGGTAGGTTTCAATGTCGGATCCGTACTTGCCGGTTGCGTCCGTCGCACCGAACAGCATCGTAAAAATCTCGTCAAGGGCCTTCTGCTGGGCCTGGCCAATCAATCCGCCGCCTTCGGACAGAATCTTCTTGAGGGAGTTCGCGAGCGCGCTCCTGATGATGGCGTTCTGCCTCCCCAGCTCCGTCGGCGTCTCGTTCTGGAAGTAGTTGTGGTCGCCGAGACCCATCTGGTCCGCATTGCGATTGACCGCGAACTTGCCGGTCTGCGTGTCGAATACAACCCCCTTGTCGAGGTCACCCTTGCCGACTTTGCTCGCCATGTTGACGAGGCTCTGCGAAATACCGTCTAGCATGTTCAACTCTCCTTCCTTAGGATTGTGGATGATATTATACCATTTTTTACACCTTGATTGGATGGTTAAAAGGTTCTGCTTTGTTTACACGCCACATTGCAAAAGGTTACACAGCCACTCGCCCATCCAACCGCTGCGCCGATCAGGGCCAGATTATGGAAAGGGAGTCCGGGGCGTTGTCGAGTTCGGCGCC
>JBGUVV010000084.1:0-5606 GCA_045220525.1 Kiritimatiellia bacterium | reverse complement strand
GCAGGATCAGCTTCGCGCCGTAGTAAATGCGCCGCTTTTGACCGGCAAGGCCAACAGCAACAAGGCTCGGAACCCTAACGATCCCTCTAGCTATGTCCGTGCCGGCGAGGATGCGCAGCCCTAATGTCGGCTGGGGCAGTGATTCCAAATCGTCCGCACGTCTGGCCCCGAAACCTTTTTGAAAAAATCTTTGAGTTGAGGGGGAGGAAGATGCACCCGCGGCTCTCTTTTTGGTATAATATTCTTTTCAAGGAGGAGGTAGCGCTTTAAAGTTGTTTGCGTTTTGGATTGATGGCCAAGGTGTTTCCAGTTAGAATCCCGAGGTATGTCGCCGGCATTCGTGCGCAGGAGAGCCGCACGGGGGCGGCTCGCAGCTGGTGGGCTAAGCGCTGGCAGGAGATACTTGAGGGCATGGGCATGAAGGGACGGCTTGGCCGCGGGAAGAACTACGCGCTTTCGGGCCAGGTCTCGGCTATGCGCATCGCAGGGTCGCACGTGGAGGCGACTGTAGTGGGGATGCGGCGCGATCCGTATTCCGTGACGGTGGACTTCAGGGTCCCGGAGGGAGATGCGAGGAAGAGGATAGTCGCGGCGATCAAGGAAGAGCCTATGCTCGTCGCGAGGCTTCTTGCGGACGATTTGCCTACGGAGATCGACTCGATTTTCTCACGAGAGGGATTTCACCTCCTTCCCGGCGGAAAGATCGGCGAGCGCAAATACGACATGACCGTTTCGTGCTCCTGCCCCGACTACGCCAATCCGTGCAAGCACACATGCGCCGCGCTTCTCATACTCGGCGAGGAGGTCGCAAGGAGGCCGGCTACGTTGTTGGAGCTAAGGGGAATCGGCATGGAGGAGCTTTGCGATGAAGATTGAATCTCCGATATTGAGAAGGCTTGGCCCCGTGCCTTTCTGGCGCGGCGGCAAGAAGTGCCTTGACGAGCTTCAGCGAATCTACACCAAGGCCGCCGCCGCGGCATCTGCCGCGCTCGGCGCGGAAGCGGGGGTGAAGACGGTGGTTGTCAGTGAGAAGGGCGTAGGCGGAATTTGATGGGTGATTGCCCAATCCTCGCATGGAAGAATTTCGAGAAGTAGGATGCTGACCTGAAGCCGGTCTCCTGCGCAATCTGGGCAATGGGCACGTTGGAACTCGCAAGAAGATGCATCGCCCGCCTGAGGCGCAGGGCGATCTGGTATTCGAGCGGCGCCATTCCGTTGTAAGACTGGAAGCATTTCCTGAACAGCGAATAGCCCATGCCGCACTGCCGCGCCAAGGCGGCGAAATCCACGACTTCGCCAAGATGGTGCGCGATGTGGAGGTTGGCACGGCGAATGGCGACGTTGTAGGCGGTCTTGCCGTGCAAGTTCGCAGGACGCTCGAAAAGGGATGCGACGAGCGCCATCGTCTTCATTGCGAGCGTATATGGGTGCTCGACGCTGCTCGCCTGTATTTCGTCGACCAGTGCGACAAGGTCGTGGTCGAACCGTCCGTCTGGTTGAAGCTGGATGACGGTAGGCGGACGCCTGAAGAAGGGCTCGGCGAACATGTGCTCGAGGAACTCTCCGCCTATGCCGATGTAGGCTTCGCTCCAGCCCGTCTTCGGGTCGGGCCTGTAGCGGTGCCACTCGCCTGGGTGCAGGATTATGACTGTTCCGCCCCGCACTGGCATGCTTTTGCCGCGCTTGAACTCGATGACGCCCTTGCCGTTGCGGATGTATAGAAGCTGGTATTCCCAGTCGGCAAGCGCTCGCCCGTTTTTCCAGGTGAAATAATAGTCGGATGAATGGTAGGCATGAGGATACGGCTCGCCAGGTTTCGTGACCTCCTTGCCTGCGCCGGTGACGTATATGCCAAACTGTCGCTGAATCTGACCTATGGGGCAGTAGTGAATCTTGTTCATGACTCATTTCCCAAAAAGGGTCGCCGCATTTATGGTTGAGGCGAAGTATCCGCTGCCGGAAAGCCGAGGTTCAATTGTTCGTTTCTTCCAACAAACATGTAGACCACTCCTTTTTGGACGTGAATGCATGGATTATAACATTTCACGTCCGCCAAAGTCAACGAGGCATGTTCGTGAAATCGCAGGAAATGAGTTTCTACGTACTGCTTGCTTGAGTTATGCTTTGATGACTTCTGCCGATAAACATGGCCCATCACCTCCTTACTCCTTTCGGCAGGATAAAAATCTTGAAAAGGTGTAGTTTTCATGTGGTGAAAAATCTTGAAAAGGTGTAGATTTGAATGCTTGAAAAATCTTGAATTGGTGCAACATGCCGTTTTACATGACGCCATTTGTCGTGACGGGATAAAAAGACATGATGTCATTGCTGTATCAAATAATACAAGTCATGGCAAATTGTTATATTGATTTATGCCGTTAAAGCATGATATAATGCGAACATAGCAAGAGACTTATAATTAAAGATGTATGTATCATAAAGTAGAAATATTGCTGCTCGCAGCGGTTGCCTCGCTGGCGCTTTGCGCCAACGCGGCGAAATACGATGTTGCAGCCTACGTGTGGCCTGCCTATCACAACGAGCCTCGCTGGGCGGAGCTTGGCATCTTCAAGGACGGCAAGGGCGAGTGGCAGAACCTCTATGAATCCGTCAAGCGCACGCCCGACGATTATCAGGGCGTGAAGCCGCTTTGGGGCTACGAAGACGAGTCGGATCCCGTCGCCGTCGCCCGCAAGATCGACGCCGCGACAGCCGCCGGCGTCAACGTGTTCATCTACGACTGGTACTGGTATGGCGGGCGTCCGTTCCTCGAAGACGCGCTCAGCAAGGGTTTTCTCGGCGCGAAGAACTCGGAGCGCATGAAGTTCTACATCATGTACGCCAACCATGATGTCAATCGCCTTTGGGACAACAAGGTCGGCGGCAAGGAGAAAAGCAAAATCGTGTGGCATGCCAGAATCTCCGACGCCGACTGGCGGACGATTGTCGCACGCTGGATCAAGCAGTATTTCACGCGCCCGAACTACTACACGATAAAAGGATGTCCGGTTTTGATGATATATGACGTTGGCGGATTCGTCAAATGGGATGGGCTCGAAAAGGCGAAGGAGCGAATCGCCTACCTGCGAGCCGAGGTGAAGAAGGCCGGGTTTCCCGGCATCCACCTCCAGAGAATTGCCGACACGTACCATCCCGATGCAGTGGACCCGATTGGCTTTGACTCTGCGACGGACTACAACTGGCTGTCTCTCACCGGCGACCGCCTTTGGGAAAAGTCAAAACCGCCTCTCTGCTATTCCGAGTTCGGCGATATTGCCGTGAAGGCTTTCGACAAGGGCAAGGCGTATGCCGCGCGAACCGGCGCGGTGTACTTCCCGAACATCACGTGCGGATGGGACACAAACTCGCGATACCCGGCAGACGACTCGCAGCCAATTGTGCATGGGGCGAATCCGCAGGACTTCGAGCGTTTTGCCCGTGCCGCCCGCGACTGGGCCGACGCCAACGTCCCGAAAGGCATGCCGAAACTCATCACCGTCAACTCCTGGAACGAGTGGACGGAGGGCTCCTATCTTGAGCCGGACGACAGGTTTGGCTACGGCTATCTCAACGCGCTTTGGCGCGTGTTCGTGAGAGACTGCAGGGATAGATGACGATTGCCTGCCAGATTGTCGCCTCGCTAGGTGCATTGCGCGCCATGTTCGGGTCGCCCCCGGATTCTGCGAAGCTGCAGGCTTGGTGGCACTGGATGGACGATTCGTACACGCCCGAGACGCTGCGCGCCGACATCGACGCCATGGCCGCGCTGGGCATAGGCGCGGCCCACGTGTTCGAGCCCGGTGCATATTTCCCGATAAGGCGCTTCTGGTGCAGGATGATGTCCGACGAATGGCTATTGCGGTTCGATTCGGCCCTCGCGCTTGCGAAAGAGCGCGGCATCGCCCTTGGCTTCCACAACTGTCCCGGCTGGTCGTCCTCCGGTGGGCCGTGGATCGACTACGCCCACTCGATGAAGATCGTAGTTGCCGGGTGCGTCGATCTATCCGGGAGCGAACGCTCCGTCGTCGTGCCGTGTTCAAAGGCGGTCGTCGGCGGATTCCACCGCGACATCTCGCTGCTCGCCGTGCAGATACCCGACGACCCTGGGCCGTCACGCGCATCCCGCGCGTTCCCGACCACTCTCAGAATCGCTGAGAAGGGGGCGGCGGATTCCATGATCTTCGAGTTTGACGGCGGAGTGCCGCCTGTAGGCACGATGATCCTCGAATGGGCCGACGGCTCCCACCACTCGGTTGTCGATATCGAATCGTCCGCAGATGCCTTGGCCTGGCGGCTTCTTGGCAGGCACCATCTCATGTACTACAACTCGCCTCTCACCCCGAAAACGGTGTCGTTCGACGAACCGTCCCCAGGCGATCGGTTCGTCCGCGTCACGTTCCGCTATGTGGAGTCTCCGGCGCATGTACGGCACAAGGACGTCGTGCTCAATGCGGTCTCGTTCAGTTCGATACGTCATGTCGATGACCTCGACGACAAGGCCGGGTTGCGTGGTCATGGCCTCGCGTACAGGCCGCCGGCGGATGGAAAGGCGTCGCTCCCGGGCCTTGATGCGGGGACGATGCGCAACATCTCGAAGTTTATGGACGGCGACGGGCGCGTGGATCTTGTGGCGGCGGGGCTTCCCGCCCCCGCGCCAGGGCGGCGCTGGCGGCTTCTTCGCCTTGGCTTCACATCGACAGGGAAGAAGTGCTCGCCGTCAACGCTTCAAGGTCTTGAATGCGACAAGCTCGACCGTTCCGGCATAGAGGCCCACTGGCCGCACATGCCGGCGCGCCTCGCTGCGAGGCCCGGGGCGAAGGGGACTTTGAAATACTGCATCATCGACAGCTACGAGGCGGGCGGACAGAACTGGACCGACGACATGCCCGCAAAGTTCAGTCGCCTACGCGGCTACGACATGATGAGATACCTGCCTGCTCTCGTCGGATATGTCGTAGGCTCAGTTGGCGAGACGGAGAAGTTCCTCTACGACTTCCAGCGGACGATAGCCGATCTCTTCGTGTGCGAGTACTACGGGCGTTTCGCCGAGCTTTGCCGAGGCGAAGGGCTTGTCCCGGTCATCGAAGGATACGACGGGACGTTCGACCCGATGGAGGCCTGTGCCGCGGCGGATATCCCGTGCGGCGAATTCTGGATCGGCGGCACGGGTGCGAGCAACGCCAAGGCGGACAAGACGCCGACGTGGGCGGCGAGCGCGGCGCATCTGAAAGGTTCGGCAATCGTGGCTGCGGAGTCTTTCACGACGGGTGCAAAGGAAGGGCGTTGGCAGACGACGCCAGTGCAGCTTCGCCGCGAAGGGGACAGGGCTTGGTTGTTCGGCGTGAACCAACTCGTCTACCACAGCTACGTCGCACAACCTTTCACGAACGTGAGGCCCGGGTATTCCCTCGCAAGCCATGGTACGCATTTGAACCGCAACACGCCATGGCTCCCTGAAGCGCGAGCCTGGAGCGACTATGTCGCGCGAGGACAGGCCCTTCTCCAGGCAGGAACGAGCCGGTCCGAGGTTCTTGCGTTCAGCGGGGAGTCGGATGCGTATCTCTGCATTGAACCTCCATGCGGCGTGGTGGAGGCCGGAATGAACT
>JBGUVV010000083.1:0-6120 GCA_045220525.1 Kiritimatiellia bacterium | reverse complement strand
CTTCCTCAATCTCTTCGTCAAGAACGTCGGGTCAATGGCCCACGGCGGAATATGGGAGTGACGGACGTCCTTGTCATAGGCGGGGGGCTTGCCGGATGGCGGGCTGCGGAGGCGGCCGTAAAGCGCGGCGCATCCGTCGCGCTCGTCGCGAACGGAGCAGGGAACTCCCCCGACATCCACGCGATCAACGTTCCGGTTCGCGACGACGACTCGGTCGAGCGCTTCGTCGACGACACGCTCAAAAGCGGACGTGGCGGAAGCGACCGAAAACTAGTCGAGGTTCTCTGCCGCGAGTCTGTCAGGCTCGCCGACGAGTTTCCTTTCGACCGCAATCCCGACGGATCATACAAACTCCTGCAGCCGCTTGGCTGCAGCGTCCCGCGATGTGTCTCCATCGACCTCAGGACCGGCGCGCGGATCCTTGCCAAACTCAAGAGAGACCTTTCCGACAAGGTCGAAGTCATCAACGCTCGCGCCACTCGCCTTGACCACAATTTTACATTTTACACTTTACACTTTACACTTGGCGACGACGACGGAACGCGCACCGCTCGTTCCGTCGTCATCGCCACGGGCGGCTGGTGCGGGAAGTACGATTTCTCCGACAACCCGCCTGAGCTGCGCGGCGACGGAATCGACATGGCCGTCAAGCTCGGCGCGGCGACGCGCGACATGGACCAGGTCCAGTACGAGCCGACGGTAGCTCTCGCGCCGGAGAGAGTGCGCGGAATCCCCGTCATCACGACGATGCTCCACGAAGGCGCGACGTTCCGCAACAAGGACGGCGCGGAGTTCCTCGCCGACAAGCACGCGAACAAGGACGAGGTCTCCCGCGCCATCTTCGCCGAGGTCGAGGCGGGTCGCGGCGAGGACGGCGGCGTCTGGTTCGACGCGACGAAAGTTCCGCGCGGGATTCTCGACACCGTATACATCGGCACCGTGAAGCGTTACGAGGCGGCGGGCGTCGACATCCATCGGGAGTTCATGCTCGTCGCGCCCGCACCGCATACGTCTCTCGGCGGGCTTGTAATCGACACTCGCTGCCGTGTTCTCCGCACGGACGGGACGCCGATCCCCGGCATCTTCGCGGCGGGCGAGGTGACAGGCGGCATCCACGGTTTCAACAGAATCGGCGGTAACGCCGGCACCGAGACGCTTGTTTTTGGCAGAATAGCAGGTGAAGAGGCGGCATCGTATGCAAATATGAAATTGTGAAATTGTGGAAATATGGAATTGTGGAAATATGGAAATGGGGATGACTAACCACTAACCACTAATCTATCCATGAACGGACTGGACATACTTGAATATTCTGGCGACGGATACTCGCGGGTCGTCAGCGGCTCGAAGTGGACGGTTGCTTCGCTGAACTATGCGCCGCGGTTCGACGAGAAGAACATTGTCGATCTGGAGCGCCACAACCTCACCGACGAGACGTTTGTCCTGCTCGCCGGCTCTGCGACGCTTATAGTAGGCGAGGATGCCGAACGCGTCAGGATGGAACCGATGAAGATATACAATGTCCGAGCGGGCGCGTGGCACAACATCTTCGTTTCGCCGGATGCACATGTGCTTGTCGTCGAAAACTCCGACACCTCGAAGGAGAACACCGACTATCTTGACCTGAAGACGCGCAGCGTGTTCAGAAAGCATCCGTTGTTTGAAGAAGTGCTGCCCGGAACATATCTCCTGAAAGTCCCGTTCGGCCCCGTGTGGACGGGGATAATCCTTGTGCGCGGGAAAATGAACTTCCTTGTCGACTCTTCACATCTCGAACCGGAGCGGTATCTGATTCCCGCGCTCGACGAACTCGGGATGAAACCTTCGGACATCGACTGGCTTCTCTGCACTCACGTCCACGGAGACCACATCGGCGGACACTGTGCGCTACACGAGAAGTACGGAATCAAGGTCGCGACGCTCGCCTCCGCCGCCGATGCGCTGCGCGATCCCGTAAAGGTGGCTATCCGCGTACGGACGCGCTTCCCGGAAAACTCTCCGCCGCCGCAGTCGTATCTGAAGGGCGTTGAGCCCGATAGACTTCTCGAAGAGGGTGAACATCTCGAAGGTCGGCTTCGCGCCATATCCGCGCCCGGACACGACGACGACTGCCTCGTGTGGATAGACGACGAGACGGGCACTGCCTTCACCGGCGACTCGCTTCAGGCGAACGGGACGGTATGCCAGGGAATCGCGTTCTATCGCGACCTCGCGGCATATCGCGATACGCTCGCCAAGCTGTCGAAAGAGAAAATAGAAAACATCGTCTGTGGACACGACTACGACGGGATCGGAGCTGTTGTGCGCGGACGCGAGGCGGTCGCATCCGCCATCAGATACAGCGAGGACCGCGTGAAACTTTACGGAGAGCGCATAGCGGCGTATCTTCGGGAGGGTGTCTCTGTGGAGAAGGAACCTGTCTCGCTCGCCCGCCGTCTAATCTGCGAAGAGGGCTGCGGCATGCCGGAACGGCTCTTTCTCGCGATGCACACGGTGTCGGAGCATTTGAAGGAGGTCGGATGACAGTTGAAGAACTGAGAGTGGCGGGAAATCCGTACTGGGTCGATGTCCTGCCTGCAGGCGAGTTCCTCGGGCTGGACGACAAGACGATTCTCCACGCCGGGCCGCCGATTGAGTTCGGCTGCATGTGCGCCGGGCACAAACGCAGCATGGTGAACGCGTGCCTTTTCGAGGGCTGGGCGAAGACAGAGGACGAGGCGACGATGCTTCTCGAGCGCGGAGAGGTGAAGTGCGAGGCGGCGTGCGACTATGCGACGGACGGTTCAGGCTACGGAATCATCACGAAGTCTGTTCCGCTTCTTGTCGTGGAAGACCGCGACTACGGCTCGCGCGCGGGGCTTTTCCCCGCAGAGGGACGCTTCGGCGGCGGATTCTGCGGTTGGGGCGTCTATTCCGCCGAGATCGCGGCGAATCTCGCATGGATGCGCGATACGCTCTTTGCTGAACTCATGTCCGTACTGAAAGACGCTGGAGGCTTTCCGATGAAAGACCTCTTCTCGGAGGCGCGGCGGATGGGCGACGAACTGCACTCCTGCCAGAAGGCGATTGACGCGCTTTTCACTCGCGCGATAATTCCGTATGCGATCAAGTGCGGGAACGCCGCTGACCTTCTCGACTATTTCGCGACGACGGGCCGCTTCACCCACAACTTCGGTCAGGCCGCGAGCCGTGCGCTCCTGCTCGGACTGGAGAGAAAGGGTGCGCGCGGATTCCTGACCGCTGCGGGCGGCAACGGCGTCGAGTATGGAATAAAGGTTGCGGGGTCGGACAAGTGGTATGTCGCACCGGCGCCTATGATCGAGGGCCCGTACCTCGTGCCGGATGCGAAGCGCGAAAACCAGCTGCCGTGGCTCGGCGACAGCTCCATCACGGAGTGCCGCGGCTGGGGCGGAAGGATACGCGCCGTCAATCCGTCAGTGAGCGGCGGCATCGTCATCAACGGCGGGATGATGGACGTCAACGGAGGGTGGATGGGCGCCGGCTCCACACGAATTCCGCAAGAGTGCTTAGAGAAGGCAAAGGAGGACGGAAATGACATTCAGTTGGCTTGACATAGCGGAGATCGCGCTGTTCTTCCTTGTGCTGCTTGCCATACCGGCAATCGCCGCGATGCGCAACCGTTCGGGCGGTGGCGCGGAATATTTCAAGAGCGCGAACTCGATGCCGTGGTGGCTCATCGGCATTTCGATGGTAGCGGCCACGACCTCCACGAACTCCGCCAACCTCTTCACCGAAATCATCCGCCGAGACGGACTATCGGGGAACTGGGTGTGGTGGGCGTTTCTCCTGACGGGGCTTCTCACCGTGTTCGTTTACGCAAAGCTCTGGGTGCGGTCCGGCGCGGCCACCGACATCTCGTTCTACGAGCTGCGGTATTCCGGAAGGCCGGCCGCGTTCCTGCGCGCGTTCCGCGCCGTCTACCTTGGAGTGGTCTACAATCTCGTGGTCATGGCGGTCGTGCTTCTTGGCGCGGTCAAGATAGGTACCGTGATGTTCGGAGTTTCCGCCACGACCGTCCTTGTCGTGACGGCTGCGGCGTCGCTCGTCTATTCGTGCCTGAGCGGAATACGCGGCACGATCTACACGGACTTCTTCCTCTTTACGGTAGTCATGGCCGGGGCGTTCGCCGTCATGTACTACGGCGTTAACCATCCGGCGGTCGGCGGATGGACCGCAATGATGGCGAATCCAGTAGTCACGTCGAGGATGTCGTTCTTCCCCGATTTCTCCAACACGGACGCACTGATGGCGGTGTTCGTGATTCCAGTCGCGGTGCAGTGGTGGAACGTGTGGTATTCCGGATCGGAACCGGGCGGCGGCGGTTACATCGTCCAGCGCATAATGACGGCAAAGACGCCGGGACACGCCCTTGGAGGCACGCTTTTCTTCAATCTCCTCAACTATGCGATTCGTCCGTGGCCGTGGTACATCGCCGCGTTTGCGTCGCTTATGATATTCCCGGACCTCGACTCGATACGCAGGGCGTTCCCCGGAGTGGATCCGTCGCTTATCGGCGACGACATGGCGTACCCCGCGATGATAACGTGCATTCCAAGCGGCTGGACAGGGGTTGTCGCTGCATCGCTGATGGGCGCGCTTTTCTCGACGGTCGCGGCGCATCTTTCAATGGGGGCGAACTACGTGGCGAACGACGTGTGGAAGCGGTTTGTCCGACAGGGGGCGTCCGAGCGCGAGATGATCCTCGTCGCGCGCATGGCATCCGTGATGCTGATAGTCGCCGGATGCGCGCTCGCGCCGCTGATTGCGAGCGCGAAGTCCGGTTTCGACCTGATGGTGCAGGTCGGCGCGGGCACGGGACTCGTCTTTCTTCTGAGGTGGTTCTGGATGCGCATAAACGCGTGGACGGAGATTGTAGCGATGGCCGTCTCTTTCCTCTGCGCCGTATTCTTCCAGCTCGTCTGGCCGCACGTGGCGTCGACGCAGCTCATCTTCTGGCAGAAGCTCCTTCTCACTATAGCAGTGACGACTGCGGCGTGGATAGCGGCGACGTTCCTAACACACCCGGAAAATCCCGATACGGTCGCGAAGTTCAGATCGCTTGTCCGCGCCGACGGGCGCGATGTCGGCAAGGGCGTTTTCATGACGTTCCTCGCGACCGTCGCCATCATTGCGTTCATGGCGCTTGTCTCCCGTCTCGTTTGCAGGTAGAGCCATTGTTATTCTGTCCTGTGATAGATTGACATTTCAATCCCTAAAGTCATAAAAGGGTCTTCCCGATTCGATATACCCGTTTGCTTCAGCTTTCGGCTGGCTCACTGGCATTGGCGCCACTCGCTCATGGACATTCCAAAGCGCTGGCGGAAGAGCTTCTTCGGGTGGTTCTCGCTGCCGAAGCCGCACTTGCGGCATATGGCCGCGATCGAATCGTCGGAAGTCCTTAGGAACTTGCGCAGCACATCGAGGCGGCGGGTGATTATGGCGTCTCTCGGCGAAATTCCCTTGACTTCCCTGAACCTCATGTCAAGAAGCCGCCTCGACATCCTGAGGCTTGTGCAGATATCCGACACCGTAAGACCCGACGTCGCCTTGGCGTTGATGAGCGACATCGCGCGGTTCACAATGCTTTCGGCGTAGCGCTCGCCCATGGCCGACTTCCTTATGACAGACTCCCTGAGTCCACACGCGACTCTGGGGGGAACGGCCTTCTCGGCAAGCATGTTGGCGACCATGGATATGGCCGTGTAGCCCTCGTTCTCGAAGTCGGGGTATATCGACGTCAGCGAGGGAACTGCGTTTTCGCACAGGAACTCCTCGTTGTCGACCCCGACGACGGATGCGTCGGACGGAATGGAAAGGCCGGCCTTGCGGCACGCGCCGATAAGCTCCACGGCGTATGTGTCGTTTGCGGCGAAAAGCCCCATGGGCTTCGGCAACGATGCAAGCGTCTCGGACAGCGAGTCGTGCGAGAGCCTTACGGCGCTGCGCCCGACCAGTCGTGATGCAATCTCCAGAAAGCGCTGTCCGCGCACCTCGGACCATTCAGGGTCTTCGTTGGCCGGATAGTAGGCGTACGAGGCAAAGCGCCTGTTGCAGGAAAGGATTCGCGCCGCCTCCTTTGCGATCGCCTTGTTGTCGGTA
>JBGUVV010000082.1:0-21478 GCA_045220525.1 Kiritimatiellia bacterium | reverse complement strand
TCCGGAGACGCTGGTCTATCTCCAGACGCGCTACGCCGCAGGCGTCGCGCACTTCGACGACGTGCGTCTCGACAAGATTTCAAAATAAAGCAGTTAAAAGAACATCAGAATCGGAAGGGAAGGCTACATGAAGATGAAAATGCTGCCAGGGACAAGGGCGATTTTCGCCGCCGCCGCCATTGCGACTATGGCGTGCGGCGCCGCGACGATTACGGCGGAGAACGCCGAGGTGGTGGTTCTTAAGGACGCTCCAGACGTCGTGAATGTCGCGGGGCGGGAACTCGTATCTTTTCTTTCCCGGTCTTTCGGCCGCGATGTGCCGCTTTCGGCGGCGCCGACGGAAGGGCGCGTGTCGATTGTTCTCGGCGAGAACGAGCTTTCGAGGGCTGCGGGCGTCGATCTCGACGGCTCGCCGACAGATACGTTCGTCATAAAGGCGGACGGCGGCCGCGTGTACATAGCTGGGCGCGACGATTCCCGGTTCCGGCTTTCAAATGTCATTTCCGCGCGGCAGCCATACTCCATGCTGCTCGGGCACGACCGCGCGACCTTGCACGGCGTGTATGACTTTCTCGAGCGCTATGCCGGCGTCAGGTTCTACTTCCCGGACGACGAGCTTGGAACGGTCGTGCCGAGACGGGACAGCATCGAGGTGCCGGACGGCGTCCGCAGGGTGACGCCGGATTTCCTGCTTCGCGATCCGTACTTCGGCGGCGACGGCAAGTGGCATGTAAACGCCTGCGGCGGAACCGACCCCAAGACTGCGCAGTGGCTGCGTCTGCGCTTCGCATCGACGTCCATTCCCTGCTGCCACGGATCGCGAGACTTCCACTTCGTGGAGCGCTTCGGAAAAACCCGCCCCGAATACCTCGCGATGAAGAAGGACGGCACGGTGCGCCTGGATATGAAGCAGTTCGCGACCTCGCAGTACTGCTGGTCGAATCCGGGTTTCCGCGAAGAGCTCTACCAGGACGTGAAGGCGTATCTCACGGGCCAGCCGGCCTCGTCGCGCGGACTGAAGGGCTGGGGCAAAAACTGCCGGTACGGCAAGTGGGTTGATATCATGCCGGAGGATTCCTTCCAGGGTTGCTTCTGCAAACAATGCCAGGCCGCATACGGCGAGGCGTGCGTCGCAGGCGATCCCGACTATGCGTCGGAAGTTGTGTGGGGCGCGGCGGCAGAAATCGGCAACAGGCTTCTCCGCGACGGGGTTCCCGGCAACATCACGATGATGGCCTACCGGCCCTACCGCCGCGTGCCGGACTTCGCCCTGCCGACGAACCTGTGGGTCATGGTCGCCGAAAACGGCCCGTGGTCCATGCCGAACCGCGCCGCCATGGAGCGCCAGCATGGCGAGATCAGGGCGTGGAAGAAGAAGGTCGGCCACAAGGTGTGGATATGGACGTATCCGAGCAAGTACGGCGAGCTGATGATCAAGGGGGTTCCCTGCGTCGGCCCGCACGCCTGGGGAAGATACTACGCCGACCTCAAGGACGACATCTTAGGCGGGTTCTGCGAGTGCGAATGCGACCGCTCGATCTACAACTTCCTCAACTACTACGTCTATTCGCGCGTCATGTGGGATGCGTCCACTGACATTGACGCGGTGTTGGACGAGCTCTATGCCGATCTTTTCGGCGCGGCGAAGGGCGAGATGAAACGCATGTTCTCCGAACTCGAGGCGCGGTGGACCGGGTGCGTAGTCGGCAATATCGTCGACACGCCGGTGGGGCCAAAGGCGATGCGCCCGGACAACAGCGTTCTCTGGGGCGAGATATACTCGCCTGATTTCCGCCGCGAGATGGATTCTCTTCTGAAGACGGCGGCGGCGAAGGTCGGCGCCGGCTCGCCGGAGGCGAAGCGCATTGCACTGATGCGTTCCGAGTTCCACGACCTCATGCTCGAGGGCGCAGAGGAGTACGAGTCGCAGGCGCGCGCCGTCAGGGCCCTGCGCTTCGATGCGTCGGCGGGGCCGATTGACCTTGTTGCGCGGTCGAGCGGGTTGAGGGGGTTCACCAACGTCGCCACTGTCGCCACTTCCGTCACGGCCCGCCGCACTTCAGACGCGCTGGAGTTTACCTTCACGTGCGCCGAGCCCAAGACCGCGCTCTGCTCCTGCGCCTACTCAAAGCCGGGCGACCCCAACTGCTGGCGCGACAACACCGTCGAAATCGTCATGAACCCAAGCGGCGACCGCAAGACGGTGTTTCACTACATCCTGACGAGCGCCGGCAATCTGGCCGGACAGCGCTATGTGCGGGGCGGCGGAATGTCGAACGACTGGCAGGGATATGTCAAGGGCGTCAAGGCGGAGGCGAAGGTCGGCAACGCGGAATGGACCGGAAAGCTGCAGATACCGCTGGCGACCATAGGCGAGACAAAAGATTCGTTCCAGATAAACTTCTGCCGCCATCGCATGCTGACGGACGGCACAGAGGAAGCGATATCGTGGAGTCCGTACGTGTTCAACTTCCACGACCTCGAGCGATTCGGAACTATTGTCTTAAGGTGAAATCCTAGGAGGAAGGCCATGAAGGGGAAGATCAATCCTGTCACAAAGGCGGCTGCGCTTTGCGCGGTTGCTACAATGCTCGCAGGCATGGCGGCGGCCATCACGCTGGAGCCGGGCGCGGTCGAGGTCGTGCTGCCGGCGAAGCCGTTTCCGGTCGAGCGGTTCGCCGCGCAGGAGCTGACCAACTTCCTCTCGCGCGTTCTTGGCGCTCCCGTGCCGGTCGCGGAAAAGGAAGAAGGAAAAAGGAAGAAGGAAGAAGGAGGGCGTTGTCGTATCTTCCTCGGCCGCGCCGCGGGATTCGACGCCTCGGCCTTCGAGCGCGACGAGTTCAGGATCAAGGCCGAGCGCCTGGCGGACGGCACCGGTGCGATTCGCATCGCGGGGCGGGACGACCCGAAGAAGGATCCGTGGTATGTCCTAGATCACGGAAACTGGGGTCCGGTCCTCTTCGCTCGCGCGACGCTCTTCGGCGTCTATGAGTTTCTGGAACGGTTTGCGGGCGTGCGGTTCTACTTTCCCGGCGAGCTCGGCACGATCGTGCCGCGGAAGACTGCGATCGAGGTCTCGGGCGAATGCACCGTGAAGCCTGATTTCACCTCTCGCTTCCTCCAGATGTGGGACGGCGAGTACTTCGAGCCGGATCCGAAGAACCGGGCGAAGACGCTTGACTACTATCGTCTCAGGTTCGAGACGTTCCGCGTCCCCGCGTGCCATGGATCACGATCTTTCATGCTCCAGCGACGCTTCGGGAAGACGCATCCCGAATACTTCTGCCTACTCCCCAACGGCCAGCGCGACGTCTTCGAGGAGCGGGTGTTCGACAGCGTCCAGCCCGGCCAGCTCTGCTGGACTAGCGGCGTCGTCGAGGAGATGTACAAGGACGCCGTCAGCTACCTTAAGGGCGAGGACGCGTCCGTCCGCGGCATTCCTGCCGCGTGGGCGAAGGACGGGCGCTTCGGCTGGAACGGCAACTGCGCCTACGGGAAGTACGTCGACATAATGCCGCAGGACGGCATGGTCCCCTGCGGATGCGAGCGGTGCCGGAAGATCATCGACGCCTGCCGCGCCAAGGGGAAGACCGAGGAGACGGACCTCATCTGGGGCGTCGTCTCTAACTTCGCCGCGCGCCTCACGGCCGATGGTCTGAAAGGGTCGGTCTCGATGATGGCCTACAACGGCTACAAGGACGTTCCCGACTTCGCCCTGCCGTCGAACATTGAGGTGATGACCGCGATCTACGGACAGTGGCACAAGCACGGCACGAAGAACCGCGCCAACGCCGTCGCGATCGCGAAAGCGTGGTCGGAGAAGCTGGGGCATCCGATCCGCATGTGGAACTATCCCTGTAAGCTTCTCGGCCTCGACGTGAAGGCGAAGGACGTGCCGCAGAACTGTCCGCGCGCGTGGGCGAACTTCTACAAGGAGATGGCGCCGTACGTGAACGGCGCGTTCGCCGAGTCCGAGACCGACCGCTGGTTCTTCAACTACCTGAACTACTATGTCTTCTCGAAGGTCTGCTGGGACAACGGCGTGGACGTTGATGCGCTCCTCGACGAGCACTACCATCTCATGTTCGGCGCGGGTGCGAAGGACATGGCCGAAATCTACGAGACGCTCGAGACGTGCTGGATGGACGGCGTCGTCGGCAAGACGGTAGAGACGCCGATGGGCCCGGTGGTGAAGCGGCCCTCCGACGCGCAGATGTGGGAGGAGGTCTATTCGCCTGCGAAGATCGCGCGGATGGAGGCGTGCGTGAAGGCCGCGCTCTCCAAGGTTGCGCCGGGATCGCTCGAATCGCGGCGCATCGCGCTCGTCGACCGCGAGTTCCTTGGCGGACTCCGCCGCCGCCAGGCCGCCCACGCGAAGTTCGCGGCGGGGCTCAAGGCGCTCAAGCTCGAGCTTGCCGTCGGCGAGGAGAAGTCCGTCTCGCTTGTGCCGTATTCCGCGCGTATGGAGATAGACCTCGCCGCCGGCAAGAAGACGGTGCGGACGGATGTCACCGCGCGCCGCGAGGCGGACGCGCTCGTCGTCACGTTCGTCTGCGAGGAGCCGCGCATGTCCAATGTCGTCGCGCAGGTCCATGGGCCGGACTATCCGGAGCTCTGGCAGGAGAACGTCGTCGAGGTCGTGATTGATCCAATCGGCGACTTCACGTCCTACGCCCAGATCTTCGTCAATTCCGAGGGATGTATCACCGACCAGATGTGGTCGCGAATCTACCTGCCGACGGAAGGACTCAAATGGAACTCGGGCACGACGGCGAAGATCACGAAGGGCGAAAAGTCCTGGACGGCCGTGCTGACGATTCCGCTCAAGGCCTTCCCGAAACTCCCGAAGAACTTTGCAATCGAGTTTGCCCGCGAGCGCAACGTGACCGGCAAGGCCGATACGTTTCCGCTCTATCACTGGAGTCCATACGCCTACGGTTTCAGCGATCTTGAAAATCTCGGTCGCATAGTGTTCAAATGATGATTGCATCCTCTCTGCTGCTTGCCGCGTGTCGGGTCTTTGTCCAACCGTCCAATCCTGTTCCTTCCGCATCGGCGGTCGGCACGGGCTTGTCGGCTACGACTGGCTCTGGATGCTCGACTTTGCGGACAAGGCGTTCCGGCGGTAGGCGGGTGTCCGGATTGCAACAGGACTGAGTGCGGGCTGCCCGTTTATGAAACTTGACTTTCTCGCGATAGACAAAGAGAGTTCCGAGGCTGTTTCGGAGCAGATCGCCCGCGCTTTTCGCGGCGGCATCCTGTGCGGCGACCTTGCCTTCGGCGAGGCTGTGCCGTCCATCCGCTCCCTGGCAGGTCGCCTATCGGTCGGCATGAAGACCGTCCGCACCGCCTACGAGTCGCTGAAGGCGGAGGGCTGGCTTCGAAGCAGCGTACGCAAGGGCTTTGTCGCCGCCACTCCGGACGCGCCGCAGTGGAAGGGCGACGTTCTGGTCGTCTCTAAGGCGGATTATTCCAACACGATGCTCGTTTCCGGAATCGAGTCCCGTCTGTCGTCCGCCGGATGGCTGGTGACGAACATCATCATCGCCCGGCTGGGAAACCCGAATGCGGAGTACGGTCCTCTGGACGCGATGCTGACTCGTCCGTTCGATCTTGTCATCGTCCTGTCTGATTCCGGAGGTGTGCTGGAGCGAATCCGCTATGCCGGCAAACCGTATATCTGCCTGTCGCACGCTTCGCCGAGGTTTGGAGAGGGCTGCCGCGGCGTCGTTCGTCTGCGGCACAAGAAAAACATCGAAACCATCGCATGCGAGGCCGGAAGACTCGGCGTCCGCTCGATATGGTGCGTAGATTTCCAGGTCACGCACAGGTATGTGGCCGAGATGTTCCGGCGCAAAGGGTTCGACGTCTCCTTCCTGTCCACGGGTTGCGACAGCGCGGCGCGTTCCCTCTCGGACGCTGTCCAGGAGTCCGCGTACCGGAAGTTCGCCGACTTGGCGTCGAAGGCGAAACCGAAGTGGCCGGATCTCATTTTCTTTCTCGACGATTACGTCGCGCTGGGCGCGCTGTCGGCCATGGTCGAGAAGGGCGTGAAAATGCCGGACGATGTCCGTGTGATCGCCTGCACGAACGTCGGCCACGCCCTGCCGTTCGGGAGCAGGTTCGCGCGAATCGAGTTCGATCTGGTCCGCGCGGGCGGAGAGATCGGCGGATTCGCTCTGGAGCGCCTCCACGACCGCAGGAACCGCACCGTCGTCGAACTGGAACTCGGCGAGTACGCAGGCGGTTCCGCTTTCACTCTGTGCCGTTCTGTGCCCTAAGGCATGAAAGCTTTGTGAAGTTTCTGCGGAAATCTGCTATAATAGCAGTACACGCAAAAGAAAGGGGCGAACACGATGAAACTTGTCAAAGTCGGCGTTTTTCAGGAGGTGGGGAGCACTATGAGAAATGCGCTTCTCTCGGCGGGCAGGGGCTTCGCCTTGCTTTCGGCAGTCGCGTTCGCCGTCCTTGCAGGTGGCGCGTTAGCGGACGAGATTGAAACGCGAACCTGGACCGGCAACGGTGCCGACAATCTTTGGACCAATCCGGACAACTGGGAGCCGAGTGAGGTCAGCGGCGCTTCCTACAACAATGTCTTCCCGGCGGGACGGGACTGGGAGGTCAAAATCGATACAGCCCCGTCCTATCATTCGCTTCAGTTGCCGGAAGGGTCTGGCACCGTTACATTCAAGGGCACTGGCCAGTTGAAGGCTGACAATACCGCTTATATTCAAGTTGGTGCCGGGCGAGAGATCAATGTTGACGGCGTGGTGTTTCGCCTTTGCAAGAACAGCTGCAGCGAGAATGCCTTCATTAACGGAACGCTGCGGCTGACTTCACGTTCCATAACAACGTATGGGAGCTATGATAGCTACCATGTCATTGGAGGGAACGCCAAAGTGATTGTCGAAGGCGGCGAGTTCGGCGCGAGCGACAGCTATCTTTGCCTTACGAACAACGCCACACTGACTGTGCGTGGCGGTCAAGTGCATTGCACAAGATACACATTCTGCAGTCCGGATGCACCGCGTGAATCGATTACGCGCGTTAAGCTGCTTGGCGGCATCTTATGGAACGACTGCGACTACGCCTATATGATGTCTTTTCAGGATGGCGCGCATTTGGAGTTCCTTGGAGGCAGATTGCAATGGGGAAGAGCCAATTCGCTTCAATACAATTGCCTCGATTCGCAAGTTGGCCAATATTCGCCTGGCAGTTATTTTGCCGATTGCCTGCCGCAATTCGGCGGCGAACTCGTAATCCCGACATGTACGACTCATGGAAATGGTGCCATGAAGTTCTATTATTCCAATAGGGACTACGACTTCGGCGGCACTGTCTATGTGACAAACAACTGCAATGAAGCAGGGGTGCAGGACGCGGCGGCAGGAACTGTTTACTTTTACGGGGAGGGTGGCGGAACCCTTTCGATTCGCGGCGGCGCCACGTTATTCGCAAATACGCTCAAGATCTATGCAAAGATACTGGACATCACGAACAATCTCGACCTCACACGCCTCAACCTCGGCATTGGCGGTATCCGCAGGCAAGACGAAAACGGAGGCTCCTACTTTCAGTACTTCAACTTCCTCGACGGCATCGAGTTCGGCGCATGGGGCGGCGACGTCCCCCGTTCGGGCGCTGCCAGGTCGAGGCTTCTTGTCCGTCCTCAAGGCCCCGTCGTTTTCGACACCAAGGACTGCTTCGACCCCACGACATCCCGCACGATCAACATGGACTGCATCAGGCTGGATGACGTGACCGACCTCAAGGCGACGGGCGGCGGAACGGTCGCGCTCTATCCCGGCGCAACATGGACTGGGGAGTTCAGGACCCTTGAGGTCTCGGACAATACGACGCTCGCGTTCTGCACGAATAATCTGGCGGACTGGGAGAGTCGGAGTTCCTATATTAGCGGGGTTAAGGCGATGAACCTGAAACTTGGCGCGAATGCCAAGGTGAAGATCAACATGAGTTTCGGCGACTATGTCGATGCGTCATCGACGGTGGAGTTCGGCGAAGGGGCTAAGATCGTGGTGGCGGATCTCCCCGCTACGCTGACGGAAGGCATGTTCTATCCCGTCTATTTCGCACCGGCGGGGACGGATCCCGACCTCTCGAAGATCGAGTATGCAGAAGGCGAATGGCCGACGGGCTGGTATCTTGCGAAAAGAGGCTGCGCCGTCTATCTTACGGACGGCAAGGAACCTGTTCATTCCGACTCGAATAAATGGGCCTGGTCTGGCGGCGGCACCGACAACCTCTATTCAAACATGGACAACTGGCTTGGGTTCATCAACACAACTGGTGGCGCGGACATTTACTTCAATGGGCGCAAGAACACGGACATCGACATTGATACGTTCCTGGTACAGCGCCGGTGGGTGTTCGGTGCAGACTCAGGGCCTTTTATGTTCAGCGGAAAATTCGTCAGGTTCCAATATCCCAATAGTTTCAACAACCTTTGGTCTCCGTCAATAAACAGCGACAGCAGGTTCCCGGTGGTGGTCACCAACAACATGGCGGCGCAAGGTTTCGCATTGTGGATGGCGGCGCGCAAACAGGGCTCCATCTCCTTGATGGGCCTTGGCTGCATGACGAACACCCTGTCCAACCAATATGTTCCGCTGTTCGTCGGAGGTGACATCCGCATTGGCGGCGCCTACACGTCGGAGTACGTGCGTGTCGCGTCCGACATTTGGGACGCCTACGTAAGGCGGGCGACGCGCCTGACGATAATGCCGGGCGGTTCGCTCAAGGTGCTGAATCAGTCAGGCGACTTCCACGAAAGGGGCAAAAGCGGGTATGCCGCGTCAAATGGGGTAACTGGCGGTGCGCTTGCCGTGGCGACAGGCGGCGTTTTGGACATCGCCGGCACGGAACTTTTGTTCACGTGCGACACCACGCACTATGTTGACGGCACGATGACCGTGAGCTGCCCGCTCGTTCCGCAGGGACGGCAGACGTTCCGCGGCGACGGTACGCTGACGCTCGCCGGCGGCGTTTCGAGCGCGGCGGGCGGCGTGCGCGTCGAGGGCAATCTGACGCTCGTTCCGTCTGACTGGACGAACGACGTCGTGCTGTCGGTGAAGGACAACGTGACCATTGCGCCGACCGGCGACTGGACGTTCGGCGGCGATGCGACGCTCGATCTCGCACATCACTCGACGCTCACGCTCGCGACGGGCGGGCACAAGTTGACCCTGGCGAAGCCGATTGTGTCGAACGGCGATCTTGCTGTGACGGGCAACGGCACGGTTGAGATCGCCGCCGAGGGAATGTCGCTCAACAGGGTCACGATGGCGGACGGTGCGCAGTTCTCCGTTGCAGGGGACCTTCTCGCCTCGGGGAGGTATGTCGATGTGCTCACCGTGCGAGAAGACGATGCTTCGATAGCGTTCCCTCCCGACGTCTGCAGGCTCAGGAAGCGTGTTGACGAAAACGGCCATACCGTCTATTCCGTCAAGGGCACGAAGGGCATGATGCTGATCTTCCGGTAGGCAGGGGAGATCTATGCGCGAAATGTTGAGCCGGACAATCTTGATGATGTCGGCCGTCATCGCATGGTCGGCGGTTGGCACCGGGCAGCCGGTCATGCGCGTGGGCTTCGTGTCCGATACGCATGTCGGCACCTCCTATGAAAGATGCTGGAAGCTGAAGAAGACGCTCGAGCTCTTCCGGCGCGAGAAGTGCGATCTTCTCGTCAACGGCGGCGACATCGCGGACGCAAACCACCCGGAAAGCTACGCGGCGGTCCGCCGCATCTACGACGAGGCCTTCGCGGGAGAATCGCCGCCGCCGGAGATCTTCGCCTATGCCTGGCATGACGTTTACCAGTGGAAGGGGCATCCGCGCGACCAGGTCAACGGTGACGCCGCCGCCTGCTGGCCGGATCTCAGGGAACGGCTGCGCATCCCCCACCATCACACCGACAGGATCGTCCACCGCGGCTACACTTTCCTCGTCTTTCCCCAGTGGATGACGGGCAAGGACGGCTTCCCGTCCTACGACGACTACGAGAAGTCGATTGCCGCGGCGTGCCGCGAGAATCCCGGGAAGCCCGTCTTCGTCGTCAATCACGTGCCGCCGCGCGGGACAGTGCCGGGCTCCGTCAGGTGGGGCGACGGGCGCACACGCGAAATACTGGACAGGTATCCCCAGGTCGTCGTCCTGTCGGGCCATACACATGGCGACGTGTGCGACGACCGGTTGCTCTGGCAGGGGGGCTTCACGGTTATCAACGCCGGTTGCCAGCACTATTGGCAGGATGGTGCGGCGGGTGCCGCGCCGACGAACCGGCCGGCCTTCAGCGCGCTCACGATCGACGTCATGCCCGACCGGCTGCTGGTTCGGCGGTTTGACGTCCGTGAGGGGAAGGAAGTCGCCGCGCCGTGGATCGTGCCCGTGCCGGCCGTCGTCACGCAGACGCTGACGAGGGCGACGGCGGAGATCGTCGTCGAGCCGGGATTGGGCGGTTCCGTGGACTACGCCGCCGACGAGCTGGGACAGTGGCTTGGCAAGGCATTGGGCGGCGTGATTCCCCGGGTGGCGAAGCCAACCCCGGGAAAGACCTCGATTGTCCTCGGTGACGGCGCGCTTGCCCGTGCCGCCGGTATCGATACGAGGACGCTCAAGCGTGATGGTTTCCGAATCCGGACGGCAGCAGGCAGGATCTACATCGCCGGTCACGACGAGAAGGGCTTCGACCTTCGGCGCGTGGTGGAGAAGAACGGTTTCTCGCCGCTTGATCGCCACGAGCATGCGACGGTCTTCGGCGTCTACGAGTTCCTCGAGCGCTTCGTCGGCGTCCGTTTCTACTTTCCGCACGAACTCGGGGTCGTTGTGCCGCGGGCGGACTCCGTCACCGTGCCGATGACGGATCTGACGGTCGAGCCCAGGAACCTCATTCGGACGATCTACTGGGGAGAGGACGCCGTCTGGCTTGACGGTGATCCGAAGTCAAAGGAGAAGAACCGTGCCTTCGGACTGGGCTGGCTTCGGAACCGCCTGGGCACGTATAAGATACCGTGTTGCCACGGACAGAACGGCTTCCAGTACACGGAACGATTCGCGAAGACGCATCCCGAGTACTTCCAGATGCGCAGGGACGGTTCGCGCTGCCTTGAGACCGAGGCGGAGGAGTCGAAGATCGACGGGCAGGCGCGTCAGCTCTGCCATTCCTCTGCCGTCTGGGACGAGTTGTACGAGGACGTCAAGGCGTACCTTACGGGCCAGTCCGCCGAATCGCGCGGCATCCGGCGGCAAAACAATCCGGACGAATTCGGCTGGAACGGCAACTGCTTTGAAGGCAAGTACGTGGACATCATGGCCCAGGACGGCATGATGCGCTGCTTCTGCCCCAAGTGCCAGGCGGCCTATCAGGACAAGCCCGAATTCGCGACGGATCTCATCTGGGGAAATACGAAGCGACTGGCGGAGCGGCTCATCGCCGACGGCGTGCCGGGCTACGTGGTTCAGATGTCGTACAATCCCTACCGCGACCTGCCGTCCTTCGATCTGCCGACGAACGTGCTCGTCATGGTGGCGGAGAACGGTCCGTGGAGCGTCGGAAACCCCGCCCTCATGTCGCGCGACTGCGGCCGCATCGAGGGCTGGGCGAAGAAGACGGGCGGCAGGGTGTGGCTTTGGAACTATCCGGGGAAATGGGGACGCTTTGCCCGTCCGGGCGTTCCCGCATCTGTGCCGCGGGCGTATGCGAAGTTCTACAAGGCCGTCGCCGGGTCGATTTTCGGCGCATTTGCCGAATCGGAAACGGATCGCGCGATTTACAACTACCTGAACCACTATGTATTCGGACGCGTGATGTGGAATCCCGACGTTGACGTGGACGCGCTTCTCGACGAGCACCATCGGCTGATGTTCGGCGCGGCCGCACCGGAGATGAAGGCATTCTACGAAGGGCTTGAGGACAAGTGGATCAATGAGATGGTCTCCCGGGAGAACAAGGGGACGAGTTTCTATGAAATGCCGACGGACCTTGTACAGTGGCAGAAGGTCTATTCGCCGGAGGTGCTGAAGGCGTGGAGCGGTTTGTTTGAGACGGGCGCGGCCAAACTGAAGGCCGGAAGCGACGAGGCAAGACGCCTGTCGTTCATCCGCAGCCAGTTCCTGGAGCCGCTCGTGGCGGAGTCCGAGAAGTTCCTCGCCGACCTCCGGCCGGAAACGGAACTGGCGCGGCGGAAAGCCCGTCCGAACACGTCGATTCTCGTCAACGGCGACATTGACGGAATCGAGCACTGGATCGGCAGCGGAAAGTTCGACCCGACGACTTCGGTCACAGGCGGGGGATCCCTGATGCTGACGACGACCTCGAACCGCGTGACCTGCATCCAGAAGCTGGGGCTTAAGCTCGAGCGCGACACCCGTTACAGGATTTCCTACTTCATGAAGCAGACGGACTTGGCGCCGAATGCGGCCGCCATCGCCGTGCTGTCGGACTATGGCGCCGATTCGTATGCGCGCACGTGGCAGACGCATCCGCGCAACGCGCCGACGGAGGAGCACGACTGGATATTCCGTTCCTACGAGGTCCGAACGGGATCCAAACCCGACAAGGACGCCAAGTCGTCGTTCGGCTTCTTCCTGACGGGTGCGGGAACGGCGTGGTTTGACGATGTGCGCGTCGAGAAGATTCCCTGATGAGGGCAGACCGTTGAAGAGCGGAAAGATCGTTATGAACGTCTCTTCGGCGGAATATGGCGGCGGCAAGGTATTCGGCGGTGCCGGCGCGTCGCATACGCTTTACACGAACATGGGCGGTCCAGGCAGAGCAAACGTCATGCCGTCGACGAACGGTGCCTGCGGCGGGATTCGCGAAGTGGAAACGTGTGGAGACAGACTGAGAATATGGACAAAATGAAATACTGCAAAAAAATGTTCTGCGCCTGTGCGCTTGCAACGGCGACGGTCCTTTCGGCTTTCGCCGAGAAAGCCGTCGTACTGCGGTCGGGCGAGGTAGAGGTAGTGTTGCCCGCGAACCCGTTTCCTGCCGAGCGTTTTGCCGCGCAGGAGATGACGAACTTCCTCTCGCGCGTTCTCGGCGCTCCCGTGCCGATCGTTGAAAGTGGTAGGGCGGAGTGCGCGGAGCGCCCGCCCTACCGAGCGGTGCGCATCCTTCTCGGCCGCGCGGCGGGATTCGACGTCTCGGCCTTCGAGCGCGATGCGTTCAGGACGAAGGTCGAGCGTTCGGCGGAAGGCGCGGCGACAATTCGCATCGCAGGGCGCGACAATCCTTCCGCCGACATTGGCGCGATGCTATCCGGCAGGGGGAATGTGCTGCGCACAGAGCACGCGACACTGTTCGGCGTATATGCGTTTCTCGAGGACTTCGTCGGCTGCCGGTTCTTCTTCCCAGGGGAGTTCGGCACCGTTGTGCCGCGCGCGGATTCCGTGGAGGTTCCTTTGGGCGACCGGACGACCGCGCCCGTCTTCACGGTGCGCGCACCATACATCGACTACGCGCGCGCGGCATGGCCTGGCGAAACGCCCGGAATGGCAGACGCGGCGCGCGAGGCCCTGCGCGTGCGCTCGCGCGCGCTGGAATGGCTGCGCCTCGGCCTGGACACGACGCGAATCCCGTGCTGCCACGGGCAGAACGGCTTCTACTACGTCGAGCGCTTCCGCGACACGCACCCGGAGTACCTGCGGCTCAAGGAGGACGGTACGCGCGCGACCGAGCTGGAGTGCAACGGAAACAGGCACGCGTGGAACATACGCGACCTCTGCCATACGTCGAAGGTGTGGGACGAGATGTACGAGGACGTCAAGGCGTACCTGACGGGTCAGCCTGCGGCTTCGCGCGGCATTCCGCTTGGCGGCGACATGACGCGCTTCGGCTGGAACGGCAACTGCGTGGGGGGCAAGTATGTGGACATCATGCCGCAGGACGGCTTCCAGCGCTGCGCGTGCGCGAACTGCAGCGCGGCCTACACCGACGAGCCGAACTACGCGACCGACCTCGTCTGGGGCCAGACGGCCCGGCTCGCCAGGCGTCTCAAGGCCGAGGGTGTGAAGGGGTATGTCACGCAGATGGCCTATACGCCATACGGAAGGGTCCCCGATTTCGACATCCCCGACAACGTGCTTGTGATGGTGGCCCGCACGGGTCCATGGGGCATCCGGAACGAAAAGAAGATGGCGCAGGAACTCGGCGACTACCGCGCCTGGGCGGAGAAGACTGGAGGCAAGGTGTGGATATGGACGTACCCCCACAAGTACGGCGCAACGGCCATACCGGACATCCCGTGCATGGCGCCGCGGGCGTGGGGCGAGTACTACAAGCGCGCCGCGCCGTGGATATTCGGCTCCTTCGCAGAGTGCGAGACCGACCGCGCCGAGTTCAACTACCTCAACTACTACGTGTTCGCGAAAGTGGCGTGGAATCCGGAGCTTGACCTTGATGCGCTCCTCGACGACCACTACGAAAAGATGTTCGGCGCCGGCGCGGCGGAAATGAAACGGCTTTACGAGGAGATGGAAGACTTATGGCTGCGCGTCGCCGGGAAGATAGTATGGGATGCATACGGGCCGCATCCCGTCGTGCCGAGCGAATACACGCTTGCGACCGGGGTTTACTCCCCCGCGAAACTCGCCGATTGGAAGGCGCTATGCGACGAGGCAGAGGCGAAGAACGCGGCGGACGTTCCGGCGCGCGAACGGGTTCGCCACTTCAGGGAGCGCTTTGTCGATGGAATAGCGGCGCATTTTCGCGACTACATGGAGGAGATATCCGTCGAAAAGGCGTTGATGCGCCGCGCATCCGAGCCGGCGCGCCGGAACATCATAGATCCGAAGGGGTGGTCGATTTATCCAGCAGAAGGCGCCGTGCCGATTGTGGACGATACGGTCAAGGGGCCTACGGGCGGAACCACCATGCACGTACGCGCCGTCAATGGAAAGGCGTACCTCACAGGACTGCTCCGCCGTGCGCCGCATTTGCTGAAGCCTAGCACCCGCTACCGGCTGTCAGGCTTTCTGCGGCTCAAGGACGTCGTGCCGCGAGGCTCGCGCGGCGGCGTGTATTTCGAGATAAACAACGGCGCAAAGAACTGGGCCGAGTCCAACAAGGGTAGCCGCCGGTTCTCGGGCACGACGGACTGGGTGTACCACGAAATGACGTTTGAGACGATCGGCGAAATCAGCCCGAAGCCGTTTCTCTGCCTGCGCATCTACAACGCGGACGGCGAGGCGTGGTTCGACGGCATGCGACTCGAGGAGATGGACGGCGCGCCTTTTTCTGCGACCGCGACCGCACGCGCGACCTCGCCGTGATGCGCGCCCTCGCCCTGCAGTTCGCCAGCGGAGCGGACGTACTTTCCTTCTACGAGGCCCGCGCCGCGGCGCTGATGGCCGGATCCGGTGGGGAGAGACCCTTGAAACGGTGTTATTTTTGGCAAGGAAACTGCGTGATTTCGCAAGATAACGTGAAAGGAGGCGAAAGCGATGGCTAAAAAGACAAAGGCGAACCTTGAGTTTCTGCTTGTGAAGGCGGAATTGGAAACGTGGGGACAGACCCCAAGGAAACGTGGGGACAGGCCCCAGAAGGTGGCGGCGTGGGCAAAAGTTTGGTATAATATATAGACTTAATGATGAAAAGACTCGCCATTTTCTGTTTTGCATGTCTTGCCCTCGCCGAACTTCAGGCGAGCTGGTATTGGCCGTTTGGCGACGACGACGAGCAGAAGAAGCCGCGCCTTTCCGAATTGATGGAGCCTGCGTCGCTCTTGATCGACGAGGCGAGCGACTTGGCGAGCGAGGGGAAGATTTCCGAGGCGGTGGCGAAATACAGGGCTGCGCTTGACGAGCTCAGCAAGGTGGAGGCGGACGATCCCGAGCGCGCCAAGACCCCGGAGTTTGCGACTCTCAGGACGAAGCGCGCGTATGTCAGCGCTGCGATAGACTCTCTCCTCCTTGTCCAGGCCCGAAGCAACGCGAAGCCGGTCGCGGTGAGCGATACGACGGAGTTGGAGAAGAAGCTGGCCGAAGAGCGCAATCCAGTGTCTGAGCCAAAGGTCGTGAAGGAGACTCCGCCTCCAGCAGAGGCGCAGGAGGTCAAGCCGACGCAGTCAAGCGATGGCAAGGCGCAGGCGAGCACGGGCAAGGCGCAGGCGGGCACGGGCAAGGCTCCTGCGAAGCGCCGCCAAACGCAGCGGCGCGAGAGGGCTCTTTCCGCAAAGGAGAGAGTCATGAACGCCATAGGCGACGGCGACTACACCGAGGCCGACAGGATAATCTCCTCGATGCTTGCCGAGAAGCCCAACAACGCGACGGCCCTAAACCTCAAGGCCGCTCGGCTTAGTGCAGAGGGCCGCTACCGCGAGGCGGAGAGGGCCCTTGACCAGGCAATACGGTCGAATCCTCGCAGTCACTTCGCATACGGCAACATGGCTACGTTGATACTCAAGTCGAACCCGAAGAACATCGAAGGAGCCAGGCGCTACTACGAGACGGGAAGGGCTCTTGGCGGCCCGGAGAACCCCGAGCTGGAGGCTGCGTTCGCAAAATGATAGCCCTGCTCGCCAGCTTCCTTCTTTCCACGAACGCGACTCCGCGCGAGCTCGTCGAGAGCTGCCGCGCCATGATTCCGGCAAACGTCTCGATAGAGGGGCGGATCGTCCTCCGCAACCGCAGAGGCGTCGTCAAGGCCGAGCACGGCTATTGCCTTAAGCGCCTCGATTCCAAGACGACCCTCGTCGTCGACGGAAACGAGCTTGCCCCGCCGCCCGTGGACAAGAGCGGCGCGCCCGTGATGGACACCGACGTCACCTGGAGCGACATTGCCCTCGACTACCTCTGGTGGGACGATTTTTCCTTCGACGCCGAACGCGAAGGCGAGAGCGTACACGGCCAGGTGTGCGCCGTGCTGATCATGAAGAAGGGCGGCCGGACCGTGCGCGTCTGGGTTGACCGCAAGACCGGCGCGCTCATGCAGGCGGAGGAGCTTTCCGGCGGCAAGCCGATGCGCCGCATGTGGGGAACTCGCATAAAGAAGTTCGGCGAGCGCTGGATGGCGAATGTCATGGAGGTCGAGACGATCGGCTCCGGTCACCGCACAAAAATAACAGTGGAGAAACTGCAATGAAAAAACTGCTAAAGATAATAGGCATCGTGCTTGTCCTGGCCTTGGCGTGTGCGCTTTTGGCGATTCTCACGTTGCCTTTGTGGATTGGCCCCGTCGTGAGGCCTGTTGTCAACACGGTGGTCCCGAAAGTCACCAAGACCGACTTCCGCCTCGGCGAACTTGGCTTCAACTTCTACAACGGGCGCGTGACTGTCGGCGACCTCCATCTGGCAAATCCGAAGGGCTACGACCAGGAGGTGGCTTTCTCCCTCAAGAGGGCGTTTGTCGACGTTGACATGTCAACGGTCGCTTCGGACACTCTCGTCGTGGAGAAGATCGAGATAAAGGATCTCTTCGTCTCGTATCTCGACGATGATGCGGGGAAGAACAACATTGAAGCCATACTCGCGAACGTGAAAGACTCGCTCGGCGTTGCCGACGAGGGCGGCACAGATGCGGAAAGCAAGGATAAGGGCGAGGGATGGAAAAAGCCGACATTTGAAAAGAGCGAAAAGGCCGCAGAGGCGGAGACGGGCGACGAGGAAGAGCGTCCCGCGATGAAGGTCATCATAGACGACATAACCATCGACGGCGTCGTAGTGAAGTGGGGCAAGATGACCATCCCGATGAAGATCCCGATTCACATCACCGGCATCGGCCGTGGCGCGCTTGGCACCTCCACGGAAGGCGTATCCCCGGAAGAAGCGTGGAAGGAGATTCTTACGCAGTTCCTCCAGGCCATCGTCAACGTAGGGGCGGGCCTCAAGGACCTTGGCGTCGATCTCGGGAACATGGGGGTCTCCGGCTTGCAGAGCGTGACTTCGTCGATAAAGGGTCTCGACTCCAGCCTCAAGGTGTCGGAGAACGCGGGGTCCGTCATCAAGAGCGGGACTGACGCAGTGGCCGATGGCGCCGATGCCTTGAGAGAAGGAGCAGGCACTGCCGTAAAGGCCACGAAGGAGACTTTTAACAAGGCGACCGATATGTTCAAGGGCCTGCTGAAGAAGTAAGCCGGCCGGAATCTGGAGAAAAATGGAAGAAGCAAACAACAGGCGGAAGACCGACCGCCGCGTAGAGATGTCGGTCGATGGGCTGAAGGACGACTTTTCGTGGCACCTGCGCTATTCGCTCGCCAAGGGCGATACGCGGGCCACGGAGCGCGACGAGTACACGGCGTTTTCGCTGGCCGTCCGCGACAGGCTTGTCGAGCGGTGGATAAACACTCAGGAGGCCTACGGGCGGCTCAACACGAAGAGGGTCTACTACCTCTCGCTTGAATTCCTCATCGGAAGGCTTCTCGGCAACAACGTCATAAACCTCAAGGCCGACAAGCTATGCCGCGAGGCCCTCAAGGAATACGGGCTTGACTGGAACAGCCTGCGCGACTACGAGTCCGACGCCGGCCTCGGCAACGGCGGCCTTGGCCGCCTTGCGGCCTGCTACATCGACTCGATGTCGACTCTCAACCTCGCCGGCATGGGATATGGCCTTCGCTACGACTACGGCATCTTCCGCCAGAAGATCGTCGGCGGCAACCAGGTGGAAGAGCCGGACCAGTGGCTCAAGAACGGCTATCCGTGGGAGATGGCCCGTCCAGAGTACGCGCAGTTCGTCCACTTCGGCGGCCACGTCGAGTGCAGGACCGAAGGCGGCGTGCAGCGTTGGAAGTGGATTCCGGGCGGAACGGTCGAAGGCGTCCCCTACGACCTGCCGATCGTGGGCTACCGCGAGGCGGTGAACTCGCTGAGGCTCTGGAGCGCAAGGGCCGTCGAGGACTTCGAGCTCGAGAACTTCAACCGCGGCGACTACGTGAAGGCCGTCGAGACGAAGGTTCTCGCCGAGAACCTCACGAAGGTCCTCTACCCCAACGACAACACGATGCAGGGCAAGGAGCTTCGCCTAAGGCAGCAGTATTTCTTCGTCGCGTGCTCCCTCGCCGACATACTCCGCCGGTACCGCCGCACGAACGACGGCTGGGACGCCCTGCCCGACAAGGTGTTCATCCACCTCAACGACACGCATCCCGCGCTCGTCATACCCGAGCTCATGCGCATATTGATCGACGAAGAGGGCGTGGAGTGGGACAAGGCCTGGGACCTTACGCGCCGCTCGACCGGCTATACCAACCACACGATCCTCCAGGAGGCTCTCGAGAAGTGGCCCGTTCCGATGATGGAGCGCATCCTCCCGAGGCACCTGCAGATAATCTACGAGATCAACGGAAGGTTCCTTCGCGAAGTCTCGGCCAAGAACCCCGGGGACATCGAGAAGATGCAGCGCATGTCGCTCATCGACGAGAACGGCGAGAGGTACGTGCGCATGGCGAACCTCTGCGTCGTCGGGTCGTCTTCCGTGAACGGCGTCGCGGAGCTGCACACCAAGATCCTCAAGAGCGAGCTTTTCCGCGACTTTGCCGAGATGTGGCCGGACAAGTTCCGCAACGTCACGAACGGCATAACGCCGCGCAGGTGGCTCCTGAAGGCGAATCCCGCCCTTGCGCAGACGATAACCGACGCCATCGGCGACGGCTGGATCACGGACCTCGGCAAGCTACGCGAGCTTGAGAGGTTCGTCGGCGACCGCGGCTTCCTTGCGGGGCTCGAGAAGATCAAGAAGGCCAACAAGGCCAACCTTGCCTCGTGGTCTGCCGCGAATCTCGGCATCACCCTCAACCCAGAGGCGATCTTCGACGTGCAGGTGAAGCGTCTCCACGAGTACAAGCGCCAGCTTCTCCTTGCGCTCTACATCGTGATGCACTACAACAGGCTCGTCGGCGACAAGTCGTTCAATCCGCTTCCGCGCCAGTTCATCTTCGCAGCGAAGGCGGCCCCCGGGTATTACATGGCGAAGCTCATAATCCGCCTTATCCACGGCATAGCCGACGTGGTGAACAACGACCCGCGGTCGAAGGGCAGGCTTTCCGTGGCCTTCCTGCCGGACTACCGCGTGTCGCTCGCCGAGAAGATCATGCCTGCGGCAGAGGTGTCGGAGCAGATATCCCTCGCGGGAATGGAGGCTTCCGGAACCGGCAACATGAAGTTCATGCTCAACGGAGCGCTTACGCTCGGAACGTACGACGGCGCGAACGTGGAGATCAACCAGGAAGTCGGCGACGCCAACATGTTCCTCTTCGGGATGCGTACGGAGGACGTCGCGAAGAGGCGGGCGACTTACGTCTCCCGTGAGATATACGAAAACGACCCGGAGATCAAGGCCGCGCTCGACATGATTCGCGACAACGCGTTCTCCGCCGGCGAGCCCGGGATCTTCGACCCGATCCTCAGAAACCTCCTCGACTACAACGACTACTACATGCTTCTTGCCGACCTCAGGGACTACTGCCGTGCGCAGAACCTCGTCGATGCGACGTATCGCGATCGCGGCAGGTGGAACTCGATGTCGCTCGTCAACATAGCGAGGTCCGGCAGGTTCTCGTCCGACCGCGCCGTGATGGAGTACGCAAAGAACATCTGGCACATAGAGCCGGTGGCGCTTTGACGTGGTTCATGGCCAGCAGGCTTAGAATCCCGGCCATCGCAGCCGTCCTCGGGCTTGCGCTCGCCGGGACCGGCTGCTACACGAACAGCTACGAGAGCTACTATGTTGATTCCGGCTGCTCGGCCTGCCTTGCGCAGACCGAGGAGGGGCAGCCTGTCGCCCTAAGGATGGTCACGACCGAGGAAGATGTCCTCAATCTCATTGAAGACGGCTACGTGCAGATCGGATCGAGCTCCTTTCTGTCGCAGTATTGCCCTCTGTCGTGCGCCGTGGACACGGCCAAAATGCACGGCGCATCGCTGGTTCTCCTCGATATCCGGTTTAGGGAGGCGAAGCAATACACGTCGGTCATGTATCTGCCGTCGTATTCGCGAACATACCATTCAGGCATCGTCGAGCCGGCGTACGGGAGAAGGCGTGGCGGCCTCTACTCGGGCGTCTCTTCGTCCACGACGATGACTCCCGTGGCCGTGCAGAAAAGCCTCGACATGTTTGACCACGACGCAATGTTCTTCAGGAAGATCGATCTCGCGAAGACCTACGGAATAAACTGGCTCGTTCCAAAGAGGCTTCCTACCGAGGCGGCGGATTCCAGCGTCGTCGTCAGGGTTCTCGCCGTGGTTCGCGGATCCCGGGCGGAAAAAGACGGGATCAGGCGCGGGCAGGTCCTGAAGGCGATAAACGGGAATCCCATAAAGACTCGCAGGGACTTGGCGCCTTTTCTCGCCGACGAGTCGCTGATCAGGAATGTGGAGGTGGAAGATGCGCATTGACGTTATCCTTGCGCTTCTGGCCGTGGCGTGCCTTTCCGGCTGCATAGCCTGGGACGCCGACTACACGGTAAACTCGCCTGTGCGAAATGGCGTTGTCCGGGTCGAGGAGCGCATACCAATCGGCTAC
>JBGUVV010000081.1:0-2085 GCA_045220525.1 Kiritimatiellia bacterium | reverse complement strand
CAAAATCGTCTTTTGTCGGCCTCAAGGGCGGTAGGCATAGCCGACCCCGCGGATAGTGCATATGGCGTCGCCCTCGGAGCCGAGTTTCTCCCTAAGTTTGAACATCGCAAGGCTAAGAGTGTTGTCGCTTGTGTCGTCCTCGGCCCCCCAGAAGCGCGTTATAAGGAAGTCCCTATTGAGGACCTCGCCCGGATGCGCGGCCAATGTCCTCAGAATCGCAACCTCCCTCTCCGCGAGCTCCACCGCGGCGCATCCCTTGCGCGTCATCGAAAGGCGCGCAGAATGCACCTTCCACGGGCCAAAGTCGAAGTCCCCCTTCACGTCAGGGCCCATGACTCGCCTGAGGGCCGCGCCGATCCTCGCAAGGAGGATTTCGTCGGAGGCCGTCTTCGAGATGTAGTCGTCGGCCCCGGCGGCAAGCCCCCGGACTTCGTCGGCGTCGGAGTCGAGCGCCGTCAGGAAGAGGATCGGCACCGACTCGTCACGCTTGCGCATCTCGATGCATGCCTCCCGGCCGTCCATGACCGGCATCATCACGTCGAGTATCGCAATATCAGGCGTCTTCTCGCGAAATCTCTCAAGCGCCCTGCGGCCGTCGCGGACGGCGCGGACGCTGTGCCCTGCGCCCTCAAGGACGGCGACGAGCGAACTTCGCACCGCGCGGTCGTCTTCCGCAAGGAGGATGTCGGCCATCAGGCGAGTTCCCGCGACCTCTGCGCAGCGGCGGCGAGGGTCTTTGCGACGATCTTCTTGAACGCCGGGTTGGAGAGGTGCTTCATGCCGGCGGCCGTCGTGCCGCCCTTCGTGCAGACGCCTTCAATGAACGGCCGAAGCGCCATTCCCGATTCGCGGAGGAACTTGGCCGTCCCGTACATCGTCTGCTCGGCGAGGAGACGGGCCACGGGCGGCTTAAGGCCCAGCGCGATTCCGCCTTCCACCATCGCCTCCTCCATATAGGCGAAATAGGCAGGACCAGAGCCCGAGAGAGCAGTCACGGCGTCGAAGTCCTTCTCCTTGAGGCGAACGGTCGCGCCAGCCCCGCCCAGAATCGCCTCTACGGCCGCAAGATGCGCCGCGGGCGTGCCCTTGCCGGGGCATATCGCGCACATCCCGGCGCCGGAGCGCAGGGCGAGGTTTGGCATGACCCTAATGAGATTCACGCGCGGCCCAAGGGCCTTGCGCAACTTGGCGAGAGTCTTTCCGGCAACGATGGAGACGACCGTCTGGCGGCGCGAGAGGACGGATTTAACCGCCGACGCAAGCTCTTCGACATCCTGCGGACGCACGGCAAGGAAGGCGACGTCAGCCCATTCCGCAACGTCCTTCGCGTCCTCAGTCGTCTTGACGCCGTATCTGCGCTTCATCTCGGCGGCCCTCTCTGCGGACTTCTCCGCCATGAAAACCCCGCGCTTGCCGTCGATTGCCGCGAGTATGCCTTCGGCCATCTTGCCTGCGCCGAAAAAGCCTATCTTGATCTTTGCCATTCTGCCTTATCCTCCTTATTTTGCGGCATCGCCGCCTGTGAAACCGAAAACGCCCAAATCCGGAACGAGCTTCTGCACCGCAGACGCGATGGAGAGGCCAAATACCGCCGTAACCGTCATCCGCGCCCATCTAACGTCGCTCTTCGCCGCCTGCTCCGACGACACCGCGCAGAGGAAGTCCTTTTTCGGGAAGCGGCCGAGCTTCTTGAAGCGCCGCCTAAGCGCCCTAGCCAAGGCGTCGCCCTCCACCTTGCTAAAGCGCCTGAGGGCGACTTTCGAAGGGTCAATCCTAAGTGCCGCGCCCATTGACGAAAAGACGGGGATTCCCGCCTCCGTGGCGGCAAGTATGAGCTCCGCCTTGCAATCAACGGAATCTATCGCGTCCACAATCGCATCGGCCCCGAAATCGGCAAGCTGCCTCGCGTCGGTAAAACGCTCGCGCACCGCGCGGACACGGGCGGCAGGGTTTATGGAAAGAAGCCTCGCCTTCATGGCTTCGACCTTCGGAGCGCCGACGGTCGCCGACGTCGCTTCGCACTGCCTGTTGAGGTTTGACGAAGCTACTACGTCGTCGTCAACGAGAACGAGGTCGTCTATGCCG
>JBGUVV010000080.1:0-2608 GCA_045220525.1 Kiritimatiellia bacterium | reverse complement strand
CCGGTTCCCGCACTGGATTCTTGGCGGAATCATGGTCTTTGCCGCCATTGCGTTTGCGGCGGTCGCGATCTACGCAGCGTACGAGCGCGGACAGCGCAAGATGGCGGAGCGCGAACTGCGGGAGTTGCGCGAAAGGATATCAGAACTGGAGGCGAAATGAGCGCATTCCCCGAGACGCCCGCGACACTTCTCGTAAAGCTCGCCGCGCAGGTGACGGGCGAGGACGAGGCGAACTGGGTGCGCTTCGCCGACCTGTATGTTCCCGCGATACGCGAATTTGCGCGACGCCGCGGCGACGGACGCGACGTGGACGATGTAGTGCAGGAGGTGCTCGCCGGTCTCGTGCGCGTGTTTCGCGGCAACAAGTTCTCCGTTCGCGAGGGGAAGGGGAATTTCCGCGCGTATCTTGCCAAGATGATCCGCAACCAGCTCTACATGGCGTATCGGCGCGAAAAGGCGCGTGGGCTTGGGCTCAACGTTTCGCTTGACGACGCGGAGCCAATCGTCCCGGCGGACAGCGTGACGGCGGCGATGGATGCGGAGTGGGCGATGGCGCGGCATCGTGCGGCCGAGGAGCATGTCCTTACGAAGACTCTCGTTTCGGACCTCAACAAGCGCCTCTATCGAGCGTATGTCGTCGAGGAGCGTCCGATAGACGAGGTTGCGCGCGAGTTTGGCGTTACGCGCAACCAGGTGAGTCAGGCTAAGACGCGCATTGGGCGCATGGTCGCCGCGATAGAGGGCGTGTAGAGGGGGGCGACGTGGAGCACGAAAAGGCGTGGGCTGCAGATGGCTGGGGATGCAGTGCAGAATCTTCAGAGCCTTGGGCAATACACGAACATCTGGTGTTACGATTTATGTCCTCACGCCGACAGGCCGCGTAGCCGTCGTCTGCGCTCCGCTTTTAAAGTAATGACCGGCGTCGGCATGTTTCTGTTCATCTTTGCCGCCTTTGCCTGTGGTGGATTCGACGTAGTGCCTAAAGCCGGCAAGAAGGAGGCATCATGGACATAACCTACACTAGTGAATTTAATAAGGATGGATTATGAAGCGGATTGTGTATTTGATGCTTGGTTTCGCCCTGGTTGCCAGCGTGGCTTTTGTCGCCTGGTTTACCCGCGACTTGGAAGCGCGTAAGTGGAAGTCTGACCAGCATATGCATATTCGATGGAACGCCACTTGCTTCTCGGACCAGTATGAGCGAATTGACAGACTTGGCGACGAGAATTTGCGCCGAGATTATGTGACGAATTTCTGCCGGAACGCCTGCATTTTGCTGAGCCTGGATGCGAAGACTGCTCAAACACATCTAACATTGTCGAAAGATATTATCATGACTGGAATGAGCGCATCCATAAGGCCGAGCAAGCTGCCAAGAGGTGAAATGCTCGATGATGAATCTTGCCGGAATCATCTTTATCGGAGGTGAAGTGAAGGTTTTTAGTCCAAGAGACTACTACGCCTTCACTCGTGACCAGCGCCGCAAATGGCGGTTTATCGCTGTGTCACCGTAGTGACGAGCTATAGCCTTGAAAGCAACTTTTATGGTATAATATCTGCGTCAAGAGGTTGAAAGGAAACTATTATGGTTCTTGGAAGAATAGAGGATTTGCTTGTGGACATTGGGTCGATGTTGAAGAGGGAGAGGTTGTATCGCAACCTTTCCCAGAAAGTTGTGGCT
Source organism: Kiritimatiellia bacterium (assembly GCA_045220525.1). Taxonomy (GTDB): domain Bacteria; phylum Verrucomicrobiota; class Kiritimatiellia; order RFP12; family UBA1067; genus UBA1067. The sequence continues at coordinate 927 of JBGUVV010000080.1, read as the reverse complement.
GGACATAGCGGCATTTCCGAGAGTGCACTTAAAAACCTCGAGGGCGGCAAGGGTGCATCGCTTTCGACTTTCATACAGGTATGTCGGACGCTTGGCAAGGACGAATGGATCATGCGCCTTGGGCCGGCTGACGCCGTTTCGATCCGCGATTATGCAAAGCGCAAGGGGCGACCGCGATTGCGCGCGAGCGCGGCGAGGAAGAAAGGGGCGCTCTGATGTATTCGCATGTCGATGCCATAGAGGTGTCCATCTGGGGGCGTCATGTTGGAACGATTGTCCCGAAGACAGCCACGCACTACCGTTTTGAATATGACGAGGCGTTCCTTAGGTCGGGGATTGAAATCGCGCCGTTCGAGCTTCCCCTGCGCCATGGTGAGTTCTCGTTCCTCGACCGGCCGGCGTCAGCATTCTACGGGCTGCCGTCCGTGTTTGCCGATTCCATCCCGGACTCCTTCGGCAACAGTGTAATCGACGCGTGGATGGAGCAGCATAACGTGGCGCGTTCGTCTGTGACGGCGCTCGACCGTCTTGCGTATGTCGGTTCACGGGCCATGGGCGCGCTTGAGTACGCGCCACAGCGCGGCCCGCGCAGGGACCTCAAGCTCGCAATCAGCATGAAGAGCGTCGTTGAACAGTCTCGCCATGTCCTGAACCACAGAATCGAGAACATGTCGGGGCCGACGGCGCTCAAGGAAATATTCAGAGTTGGCACGTCTGCCGGCGGGGCGCAGGCGAAGGCCATCGTCGGATGGAATCCGTCTACAGATCATTTCTGCATTCCATGCGAAGAGATGCCGGAGGGATTTGAACACTGGATTGTGAAAATCACGCCGGCGGAGCGTCCGTATCTTGGGGTTGCGGAGTTCCGTACATACGAGTTGGCAAAGACCTGTGGTGTCGGAATAAGCGAATCTTGTCTTTACGAGC